>CAPNAQ010000019.1 GCA_948663505.1 uncultured Clostridia bacterium
TTTTCTAAACTTTTTCAATTTTTTCTCCTTCTCTTAAAACAAATTACTTTTCTATTATATGATATTTTTATTATTTGCTTTTTATTAATTTCATATACAAATAAAAAGAAGAAATTTTAAAAATTTCCTCTTTTTATTTTTTATTCATTTTTACTTAATAACTATGGTATTAATGTACTTCTATATAATCCATATCTTTCTCTTCCAAGTGCAGTATAATATGCTCTTGCAAGTTCTCTACCATTATTATTATTACTAATTCTACCTAAATATTGAGCTAATGTTTCACCATCTTTTCTTGCAAGTTCCCTCTTTTCTATCATAGATGAGTATGAAAATTCATTATCTATTGGATAATATTTAGCCTCATCTCCATTTTGATCTATAGAAGACCATAACTCTGTATTAATATTATATAATCCTAAAAAAGGTGATTTACTACTTAAATTTTCTTCTGTTATATCATGTATAAGAGCACTATCATTTGTACCCGCTCTAATAACTATAGAATCTTCTGTAACAACATCTTTATTTTTATTATTAGTAATAATTGAGTATCCATTATAAATTTTTCCAACTCCATTACCAATATTCATACCTTGTAAAAATGTTATTAAAGATATATTATCCATTATCTTATCCCAATCTGTTTCTTTTAGTTTAGGCATTTGAAAATTGACTGTTGTTTCACTTGAATAATTATTAAAATTAGCTATTGCTATAGATAAATTTTTTTCAATAGAATATTTAATAATATCTCTCCTATGTTCATTAAAGTTAGATGCTTCTGATTCTATTCCATTAGAATTGTCAAAATCAAATATTTTTAAGTTTTGCTCTTTAAACTTTTTTTCTAATTCTTCGTCAGCTATTCCTTTTGCATCTCTAGTTGTTAATTCATCTAATCCTTTACTTTCAATAAATTTTTTAAATTCTGCAGCTTCTTTATAATACTTTATAGCATTACTATTACTTGTAACAGAACTTTCACTCATTCCTCGTTGTTCTATTGCCTTTCCATTTAAAATTGCATATACTTTGTGATCAACACAATAATACTTTGTACCATTGTTTTTTATACATGGTACATTTTTTTTATATTCGCCATCTATATAAACATTCTCTTTTATATTATATTCAACTGTTGGAATCGTTACACCATTATATGCTAATCCATCATTACTTACACCACTTAATAGATAACCTGATTCATTACAAGATTCACCATTTATAGTTCCTTGTATTGTAATATAATTATCTAATGTATATGTTATTACTACATCAATATTATTTTTAGCATATCTACAACTATAATATATATATGGTTTTAAGCCAAATAAAGTATCTTGATTCTTATATGTTGCATTTTCTCCTTCTACTTGATTATAGTCCTTATCCCATGTATTTACATATGGTGAATATATATAATATCCATCATACATCGTATATACTAATGCTGGTACATAATTTTGTATAGATTCCTTTGTATATCCTAATGTTTTAAAACTATTTGACATTGAATTAAAAAATGTATTTACAGATGCTTTTATATCTCTCATTTTTGAGTTTGCACTCTCTGTTGTTCCAGCATTTAAATTATTTATTTGATATGCCTTTAAAGCATCATATGTTGCATCATTTAATTTTGAATCATACAAAATTTGATCTCTTAATGTATCTACTCTATTTTTTGTATATGTTTGTAATACTAATGATATAGGTAATATTATTATTATAAAAATTATAGCTAAACTTTCTATTTTCATAATTAATACTTTTTCCCTTCGTTTTGTTGATTATAAATATTAAACTCTAAACTTTGAAAAAACAATTTTACATTTCTATTATTTTCCAAACTTAGTTTTAAAAAAAGCTTGTAATTATATTACAAGCTATTTACCTGTTGCAGTTACAATTCCTCCATGTGCGGCTGCAATTGTATAAGTATCTTTTCCTACTACTGAATAAAAGAAATTCTTTAATTGTTGAGATAATGTCTGATTTGTATTTTTTACACTAACAGAAACAATATCTCCTTGTTTTAAAATATAAGGTTTTGCATTTGCTGAATTACTAGGAGCAATCTTTTCTTCAATTTGTGAAGTATATATTGAATAATATACATTTTCACCTATTTTTGTAGTTGTTGTTTGTGTTGCCTTTTTTCCTGGATTTTCATCTAATACTTGAATTACCATTTCAACATCATATGTATTTCCAGTGGCACCTATATTTTCTAAAAACTTACTATATTTATCTGGAGTTATTTTTCCTGTAGTTCTAATTTCATCAACAAATTCCTTTGTTGCTGTTTCTACTGTTAATTGAGCTACATCATCTGTTCTGTCTGACATTGTCATTAGTGGGAATATAAATATTAATACAACTGAAATTGCTATTGCAATTACTATTACAAATGTATCATTCATTTCTTTTTTCCTCCTTTTTTAGTCTGTTATTAGTATTTTAATATATATAATTTAAAATTTAAAACTTATAACTCTGGACTTTTATCTAGAATCTTACATCTTTAAATTGTTATATTACTGAATTTTATATGTTATAATTCTTTTTTCAGTTTTATTTACATCTGGAACATCTGCTTTATCATCTTGATAATATACTCCTAAATATTCTTTTATAACCTTATTTTGATTTTCTATTAAATTTTTTAATCTATTATATAATCCATCACTTGGTAATTTTACACCAAATTTTGATTCAAAATCATTTTCGTTTTTACCAATATCAAATTTTTTATATAAAATCCCACGTAAAAATTCAGCTTTATCAGTATCATTTGCTAATGATACATTTTCATCATCTGTACCTGTATTCGGTTCTAAATCTAAATCATATTTTTGTATATCTGGTCCAACATTTTTTTTAATTGTATAAATTGGTTCACTTCCTAATCCATCAAATACTATCTTATAATTTTCTAAATAGGCTCTATATATAGCTGGAACTATTGTTTCTAATCCTACTGTTCTTTCTAATTTTAATGCATTATTTTCTGTTGCTTCATAATATAAAGAACTATCTATATACATAGTTTCTCTGTCTCTATAATCTAATATTATATCAGCTGTTTCTCTAACTTGCGAATAAGATAGAATAGCAACAGATAAGCCTATAACAAACATTAATACTGAACCTGCTATTTTTATCGCTTCTGCCATATTATCCATTGCTATTCCCCCCCCTATCCTTACAGTATCACTTTATATAGCTGTAATAGTTATTTTTGAAACTCTACCATTTGTGTATTCAAAAGCAACATTATATGTTTTAGTATTTTGTAATCCTCCCCATGCAGGTTGAGGACTTGTTGTTCCACTTGATGGTGCATTTAATTGAACAACTCCTTCTACAGTTATATATGTTTCTTCTGATGCTTGTTCATTATGATTATTTGACATTACCTCTTGTACTAATGTACGAACTGTACTTCCCTTTTGATGCCCTTGATATTTTGTAAATTTTTGATTAAATGCTGTTGTTTGTGCATCTGACATTCCTCCATTGTTTATTGCATTTGATGCTTGTGAATAAATCATTATTCCTAATGATATTATTAATATTGCTAATAATATAGCTCCTGCTATAATTAATGCTTTTGATGCGTTCTCCATAATATTTCCTCCTTTGTTTTCAAATTATATATTTAATTACTAATTTTATTAGTAAGATTAATAACTATTATTGTGTTATTTGTTCAAATAACATGTACTTAACTTTATTAGTTTCCTGATGATATTCTATCTTTGTACATTTAAATTTAATATCTCCATAATATCTTACAAAATATTGAATACCACCATTATAAATTTTTTCCATTTTGTAAATATTATCATCATCAATCATTTTTATTTCTATATTTATTGAATTACTATGATTGTTCTGATATATACCTTTATTATCTTTTTCTGTATTATTTCTAATATTATTGTCTATAGCTCTATTAATTACACTTGCTAAATCTGTCCCCATAACTTCTACATTTAAATATTGTTCAAATTCTAAATTCGCTTTTTTTGATTTATTGTAACTAGCTCTGTAATTTAGATATATATATGATATTCCTGAAATTATGATTATTATAATTGCCAAAAATATTGCTATTTTTTTCATTATTATCATCCTCTTTTTATTATATCATTTTGTTCAACATTTTTCAACATTTTATCTGCCATTTTTAGTAAAACCTTACTTTATTTACTCTACCTGCTGAATTATAATATACTTTACAACTATAAGTATTCTTTGAAAAACTATCTATTAATGATTCTCTAGCATCGGGATCTATTTCATTCATTCCCATATATACTTTTATTAAATATTCAGGATCATAATTATAATATATATTATTTTCCCTTGCCAATCCTGCAACTGTAATAATATCATATATAGTATTTGTTGTAATTCCTTCATATTTTGTAAATTGTGCATTAAACTGTGTTAATTGAACTTGAGCATTTTGGTCATTAACCTTTGCTGTTGTACCACCAAAAGTTGTAAATAGATATACTGCTAATGATAATATTAATATTCCAATTAGCACTCCACCTGCCATTAATAAAGCATTTGTTGCATTCTCCATAATTCCTCCATTCAAATAATAATTATTTTACAAATTTAAATGCCAATCCTGATACTTGTCCATTTGTATATGTTGGACTTCCCTCGCTTTTAAATACTGATGTTTTAAATTCTGAATATTCTCTATATTCTTCTACAAGATCTTTTGTTATTCGTGAATCTTCTTTACCTATAATATCTTTAATTGTTTTTGTTGGATTATCCCCAAATACACTATTATAATTTGCTGATAATTTTCTTAAATTATCTAATCCATATGTGTTTTCTAAATCTGTATAGTATACTATTTTTTTAGAAAGTGGATTATTCTGTGGATTAGAAGAGTTTATTGTAAACTTATTTATATCTCCAAACATTTTTGACTCTCCTGATGTTCCATATTTTGCTGCAAATCCTATAACATCTATTGTTAATGTAATTTTTATATCATAATTTAAAGAATTTACACTACCACTTCTTTTATTATGATCAATAACTTTATTTACTAGAGTAACAATATCTATACCCTTTATGTTTTGATCTGTAAATCTAGTAAAGTCTTGATTAAATTGAGCAAGCTGTCTCTCTTGTTCAGAGCCAACATTTTGTTTTTGATAATTCCCCAATTGATTAACCATTAGAACTAATGCTCCAATTACCAATATACCTATCAAAACTCCACCAGCCATTAACAAAGCCTTTGAAGCATTTTCCATGACATATCATTCCTTTCTTTGTTAGATATCAATGAAATGGAAGTCTGATATATGACTTCCAAATCCTGACCTCTGACTTCTAATTCTAGAAGCTATTTGATGACATAGCAGAGAATGCTGATCCCATAGCTGTAAGACCAATATATACAAGAGGAATAATTAAATATCCCACAAATAAGCATATCATTGGTGCGAAACCTATTACTTTTCCTATCATCTGTTTTCTAGAAATCAATCTTTCATTTGACTCTCTTCTTTTATCTCTATAATATTCTCTTTCTGAATCTAATTCATCAAAAGCATCTTTAATAGGTATTTTTTCTACAGCTGCCTGCATGCTTTCAACTATTCTAATTAAAGGCATATATGATATCTCTTCTTTCATTTCTTCTAAAGCTTTCCATGCACCAGCTTCATAATTATTAAGACACTTTGTAATTGGATTTTTAAAAATATTTGAATATCTTTCTAGCCATTCTAATATAATTTCTACACTAACTCTTTCAATTCTCATCAACATCAATATAATTGTTTGGAATTGCATTACTTCATCTTCCATCTCTAACTTTCTCATTATAACTTGGAACATTAGTATCCAAATAGGTGCTAAATACCCTATTATACAACATCCAAATGCTAATAATAATTCAAACCATTGTAAATTTTCACTATTTACTATTTTTAATTTATCATATATTCTTTCTGCAGCTGTTTTTATTTCTTTTTCATCAGCTTCTTTATAATATTTAGAATTCTGCAGAGTCTTTTCAAGTTCTTCTACTTTAACATTTAACTTGCCTCTGTACATATCTATAAAAATATTATCTTGTTTAGTTAATTCTATTGCTTTTGCCTCATCTTTTGCTGACTGTCCTCCAATTAAATTATAGTCACTTGTTGGATTTGTATACACATAATCTACTGCTATATTATGTAACTGCACAAATACTACTAATGATACCAAAAATGCAACAATTGATAAACAAATTCTGTTTATATATAACCATTCCATCTTTAGATATGATGCCGCATCTTTTAATAAATCTTTTACTTTTTTGTACTCTTTTGTTCCATCTTTAGGTATAAATTTATCTATAATTTTCTTTGCAAATTTATTTTTGTATACTTTTGCTTGCCATGGATTTTGAGTATTTTTTGTATTCATATTTATTGATCCATTATCTTTTAGTTTTCTAACTAATATATAAGATACAAATGTTATCAATAATATTATTATTTGCACTATCATTCCAGATTTTCCAAAATACCAACTTTTAACAAAAGGGAAATTTGTTACTGCCCATGATTTTATAGGTTCTAGGAATAATACTGGTGCTATCGAGATAAATGATAAACTTTTAAATACATAATTTAATCTATCTCTTTTTAATATCTCAATTTGCATTTCCTGTGTTATATTATCAACATTTTTTAAATATAATGATGCACCATCTACTTTTCTATCACCAAATTCTTTTGTTAAATATGAAATTCCCGCAAACTCCTTTAAAAAATCATTTGGTGCAACATCATAATATTTTTCTAATTCGGTTTCAGGATCATCTGAAATTAATATTTCATATATTTTTTCACCTTGTCTTGATATATCTTTTTCATCATCTTGAGAAACCTGATAAATTGCCTCTTCAACCATGTTATATTCATGATAAGCATGTCTTATTTCTGAAAAAAAGTCAACTTGTTGTGTTAATAAATTATTGTCTTTTTTATCAATAGAACTATCAATAAATATATCTACCATAAATAATTCGAATAATAGTAATATTATCATTAATAATAAATTAGAATGTGTTATTATTATTGTAAGTAATACTAGTGGAAGTACTATAACAAGTGCATTTGTCATTATTTTTGATGCGTCTTTTCTTGTTATATATTCATCATCAATATTTAATATCTCTAATCTTCTTCTTAATTTTAATATATATCTTTTTAAAAATGGAATTCTAGAATATATTAAATATAGCTTTTGGTACATTACTTCAGCAGAAAAACTATTTGATTTTGTACCTTGTTGAAGTTTTTGTATTTTTTTATATTCAGATTTTTGCATTTTTCTAGATAGTATGAAATATGCTATTCCTATTATAACTATCGCAATAACAGAAAAACCCATTATTTTATATATTATTTCAATTGACACTTGATATTTCACCTCCAAAAATTTTCTTAATATTAAATTAAAGCTGAATAATATTAATTTGAAAAAATGAGTTCAATCTGAGTTGTTATTTTCTAAATTTCAGCTTTAGGTTTTCTACCCCTTCTTTTTGGCTTGTCCTCAGTTGCTTCAGATGAAACGCTTGCAGAAACAGAAACAGTTTCTTTTGATGGAGAAGCTTTTTTCCAATGTTTTTCTACAAACCTTTCAAAAGCATCAATATCAGTTTCATCCATATTTTCTCTCATGCCTCTTAAATTAGCTTCAGTAATTGGGTTTGTAATAATATATTCACCATCTACATATTCCAAAATATTTCTATATGTATAAAGTTTTTTATCAGTAATTTTCTCAAAATAATGTGTTGCATTATCGAAAAATTTATCAAATTTTCCTTCTAATGTTTTTTCTTTTCTATGGTCAAATGTATATTCATTTACATCTTCAAGAGGAATACATTCTGTTATTCTCTCGACATATCTCTTACCTCTAAAATCTTTTTGTAAATGTATATCAAAATTTAAAACTTGTACAACTTGTTCTTCTGCTGTTTTTTCATTTTTAAATACACCTGTTCTAAGCATTGAGTTTCTTAGTGCTGTTACTAAATTTGGAAATGTTTTAGCATGGTGAGTAAATAATGTAAATTTAGATGCAACCTGTGCTGCTTGTATCATCCAAGATGCTACAGGGTCTGTTGCAACCTCACCAATAATATTAACAGAACCATCAGTTTTCTTTTGAACGTCAAGACCTTCTTGTCCTGATATTGTTTCTGTTTCACGGAATGTTAATATGTTTCTTGTTGGATATATTTTTCTTAAGTGTAACTCAAATGCTGTTTCTTGAACTCTTATGTTCATTGTTTCATATATATTTTCTATCATTCCCATAAGCATTGTTGTTTTACCACAACCTTGCTCACCAGTTATTGATATAATTCTAGCTCCTTTAACTAAGAATTTTAGTAATTCTATAGATTCATCACATCCTGGTTCACCTTTAAACCATTGTTCTAGTGTTGAACGTTTTACATCAAATTTTCTTACAAAGAATGCCCATGTTTCTGAGAAGCTTGGTCTAACTACAACTACACGAGATCCATCTTTCATTTCATTGATTTTATAACCATTTGTGTCAGATAATTGTCCTGGATTATTGTATTTATATATGTTTTGACATACTCTTTTCAATTCAGCTTCTGTTCCAAAACTCAAAAATGCTAAACGTATTGATTTACCTTGGAAAAATATCCATATACTATCACATGCTCTTGGAACTTTATGTTCTGAAACTTGTGTCAAATAGTCTGTATCTGATGTTTGGGCAACTTGACTTAAAAAGCTCTCTGGAAGTCCAGATACACCACCTGATACACCATCTATATTCATGTCTCTTATTTCATCTATACTACTATATCCTTTGTAATATTGATAAATTCTTTGTACAACTATTGACAATTTGTCTGAAAAGTCTAATTGAAGATTTTCTGTTTCAAATATGTATTCTATTTCTTGTGCTGTAATTACATATGATGGTTTTGTTTCTCCTTCAACATATTTCAATTCTGCCAAATTGTACTTTTTTATAAGTTCTGTTAAAGCTTCATAACCAAATTCTTTCTTGTACATAAATATTAATATATCAAACTTGTCTTGTGGTGTTAGTAATGATGGTATATCAAATGGTATTGATTTTGATATATTACCTTCATTTACATCATATTCTTTTGCAAGTAAATCATATATTAATTCTTTAACATATTTTTTGTCATTTACATCTCCATATGTACAACCTTTTAATGCCTTTTTTAATTCGTATTTCTTGTTTTTTCTTCTTTTTAGTTCCTCTTCAGATAAACCTATATCATATAAGTTTACTTTTGTTATTTCATCAAGTCTTCTTTTTACGAATTCTTGCATCTTATCTAGTGTATAAGTCTTATCATCAACACTTATTGTCTCTTCAACTGGTGCTTCTTTTTTCTTTTTAAGAAAATAATATATTGCTGATATGATTACTGCTATAACACCAAAAATTAATAATATATTAGTTATTGACATTTAAGTTCCCCTCCCCTTCAGTTTTTTAATTATTATAGACATAATTTTAATTTAAGAAAATGGTTTGACCTGATTTGTCTATAATTTATTTTATTTACATATTAATTTGCAACTCTTGTAATTTGTATATAATACTTTCAGTAGCCCTTTTTACTTCATCTATAAAAAGAACATTTCTATCATCTACATCTGATACTTTTTTTAATTTCAAAAAGAAATCTGGGACTCCAGCTTCATTTGTTGCTTCAAAATAAAGTGTATTATATGGCATTGTTAACACTTGTTTTTTCTCACCCAAAAATCTTGATATATTTTTAGAATTATATTTTGAATATTTATCATATCTTCCTACTAAAATTAAAACTTTAGGAGAATTTAATAAATAATTTTGTTTTTTATCTTCTCTTAACTTTTTTAAACTTGTAAGATTTTGACTTACATTTACTATAACTAAATCTGATTTATCGATTATTTCTTCACGTACCTCTTCATTAACATTATTATCAATATCAATAAAAACTTTATCATAATATTTATTTGCATTTTCTATTAATTCAATATATTCTCTGTCTGATTGCTTTTTATCAATTGGAGGTTCTTCTCTTCCAAGTAAAATTTCTAACCTATCTTTAAATACTACTTTTGTATAATTTGTAACTATATCTGGTTTTAATCTTTTACTTCTTATCATTTTAGAAATTCCATCAATTCCACTTTCTGTATCTATTGCAGAATTATTATGTCCAAAAATTGCTAATCTATTTTTCTTTGTTTGAGATTCATCAAAAAAACAATGTTTAATTCTGCTTTCTCTATCTGTTGTTGAAATTATTAATATTTTATTATTTTTTTCAATTGCCATATATGTTGCAATAGCAACTAATGATAATGTTTTGCCTGTTTCTTCTGTTCTATTATTAATAAACGTTATAATTGACATTGCAACCTCCTAAAAAGTTTTCTCAATATTTCTAACTACTCTTCTAATACTTACCTCGCTTTTTTCTTCAAGAATCTGTTGAACTATGAAAATCAAACTATCTTTATATTCTGAACTTAATCTCCTAAATTTTATTTTTTGAACTCTTTGGTTTTCATACAAAACTGATAAATCTCCATTTTCTATTGGAAAATAAATACGTGTTTCATTCCACTCAATCTTATATCCTAAAGATAAATAATTTAAATAGTCATCTTCTTCCTTTAGCATTCCTTTAGAAAATAATACTTTTGTTAAAGTAATATGCTCTTTTATTTCGCTTAAAATTTCTATTCCTTTTTTCAATGAATATACATCAAATGATGTTACAAAATAATTTCTAGAAATCCCTTCTTGTGTTTCTTTTATTCTTTCTGCCATATCAATATCCATTAATATATAATCATATGCTAATTTAGTTGTTCCTAAATAACCTTTAATTTGTTCTATACTTTGAAAGCCTACTGCTACATCTATATCCTCATAAGAAGTTATATATGAAATTGTAGGTTCTATTGTTGGCACAATATACCTAGCTTTTTGATTTACTGTAAAATCTATAATTAAAACTTTTTTTGACATTTCTGTTAATATTTTTGCAATGTTTATTAATAAATCAGTTTTATCATAAATTCCTATAAATCTTATTAATTTCATATATAACCTCCATTTTCTTAATAGTTTCCGCCTAAAGATTGTAGATATTGCTTTCTTTCATCTTTAGAATTTGTTGCACTTTCTTCAACTTTTGTTTTTACATTTGCTTCTCCTTCATCACCACTGTTGCTTATTGCTCCATTTAATACATCATTTCTTGTAGAAGAATATGCTGAACTATTATATTTATTCCACAATGCTTCTCTTGCTTCTGCAACTATATTTGGATTGTTTCTTATTAATTGTACTGTTTCAAGATTTGGTACATATGTTGTTGTTGCAGCATTTTGTACACCTGCTTCTGTATATGTTGCTACATATATTTTTGCTCCTGGTATTCTATAAGCATCAACTATAGCATTATTCATTGTTATTATTTCATCTTCCTTCATTTTTATCCAAATTGTATCTTCTGAATCAATTCCACCAATTTGTGGTATTTCTACTTGTTTTTTAGATACAACTATATAATCTTGTCCTGAAGGTAATGCTAATCTTACATCTATATATTCACCTGTTTGTATTTGTGTTGGTAAAACAAGCATATTGTATTCTTGTTTTCTTAAATCATCTGTTGTTTTTTCATTTGATTTAACTACCATATCTGTTGTTATTATTGAATTTTTATTTAAATCAACTTTTGCTATTATTGGAACTTGTATAAGTTCTACATATTTTTTTTGTCCACCTTCTTCAATATAATAACTTTGTGTTTCTTGTTCTTGTTTTAATTCATAATTTCTATTATTTTTTGTTAGATATAAAGTTCCTACTCCATTTTTATATTCTGTTATTACTGGATTTCCTTCTTTATCTTCTGATGCATAATTATCTAAAATAGATGTATCTCCTATTGCATTACTAGGTACTTCATTTCTGTTCATTATTTGTGTAGTTAACATATCTTTTGTAATTACTTGTCCTGAAATTACATCTTGTCCTAATACCCAAACTGATACACTATTTGCAATCTCCTCTTTCTCTTTTTCTCTATAATTTTTTAATTGTATTATTAAAAATGCTATTACCGCTCCTGTTATTACTAGAGTTAATAACATTCCTAATAAAAACGAATTTCTTGATTTTCTTTGCATTGGATTTGTTGCCATGACAAATTCCTCCTTTATTTTTTATATTTCTTTTATTTATTACAAAATAACCTTTATTTTATTTTAACGCAATTTACAACTAAAATCAAGATAATATATTTGTGTAATATAAAGTTAATTCTTTTGTAATATTTTTGTAATATTTAAACCTTTTAGGCTATTATTTTTAATGCTGTGAATTGTAACTTATGATTATGTATTTAAACATTTAATGTTTAATGCATATGCAACTCCATCTTCATTATTTGTCTTAGTTATAAAATCTGCAACACTTGTAACAGTAGGAGTACTACCTTCCATAACTATTCCTAATCCTGCGTTTTCAATCATTTTTTTATCATTCAAATTGTCTCCTATTGCAATTACTTCTTCTTTCTTTATATTTAATTTTTCCATTAAATATTGAAGCGCAGTCCATTTATCAACATCTTTTAGTGATATTTCTGTATAGTAATATGCTATTTCTATATACTCTGTTCCCTGTTTTATTAGTTTTCTTGACATATGTGATACATCTAAAACATCTATTCCATCAATCTTTCTTAATTTTCTTATTATAGAATTAAATATCATTTTATCTTCATCACATACTGTAATTTTAAAATATTTTTCATTTTCAGATTTTCTAACATATTCATATACATCATCAACTATTGTTATTTTTATTTTTTTATTTTCTTCTTTTTTTAAATTTTCTTTATAATAATATAGAACATTATGACTTAAACTTTTTGCTATTATTGTTTTTTCTGTATATATACTATATGATATACTATTTTCTTCACATAATTTTATTATTTGCAATGTTTTTGCTTTATTCATATATTTTTCGTATATTGTCTTTTCTTTTTGAATATCATAAATAAAAGCACCATTTTGTGCAATAAAAAAATTTTTTGAACCAATTTCATTAGCTATTATTTTTACAGAATCTATTGGTCTTCCTGATGCAATTATTACATCTGTTCCGCTTTGAATAGTTTTTGTTATTGTTTCTTTGGTGTTTTCTGTAACTATTCCATAACTATTTAACATTGTTCCATCTAAGTCAACTGCTACAATTTTATACATATGTTTTTTCTCTCCATTCGTTTGTTTATTTTGTGCAATGTCCATTGGGGACGTTTCTCTTTGGACATATTATCATAAAATAAAACTTTTTTCAATTTTTTATTTTTTAAGTTAATTATATCTTTTTTCTAAATAATATATTTTTTGCAAAAAAACAAAACTTAAATTTTTTTCTAAATATTTCCTGTTTATTATTTTGAATTTTGCAAATGATAGTATTAGAAAAAGCAAATGTTTTTTTCTAGAAATGTATATTTGCAGGAGGTGAATTAAGATGGCAAACAATTCAAACAAAAAATTAGTTCCAGAAGCTATGACAGCTTTAGATAAATTCAAATATGAAGTAGCTAGTGAAGTTGGTGTTAATTTAAAAGATGGATACAACGGAGACCTTTCTTCTAGAGACGCTGGTAGAATAGGTGGTAACATGGTTAGAAAAATGATTCAACAAGTTGAAAACAATATGAAATAGTCTAATTTTTAGATTAATATTTGTTTAAAGTATTGTTATATCATTTTTGATATACTGACAGATTTTATTTCTTTATGATTGAGGCAGAAAGTTATATTTTGTTTTTATTGTAGTTGTTAACTTTAATTAGTACAATTACAATATGCAAATAACAATATAATTTGTTATTTACATATAAATAAAGGCAGGATATGATTTCCTGCCTTTTATTTTGTTATTTTTTTATAGTATTTTGATATAAAGAATTTATATCTTCTTTTTGATATGACTTTTGAATTTGTTGTATTTCTTTTTCCTGTTTTTGTATTTTATTATTTGTATTAACAAATATACCCATTAAAACAATTATAAAAAACAACATACTAACTAATACAAATAAAGTAATAGATCCATTCTCTTTTTTTAATTTCAAAAACATTTTATCACCTTTAATTATGCTTCAGGTTCAACTAATCCATAATTTCTACCATCTTTTAATTTATGTATAACATTTACTTTTCCTGTTTCAACATTTATAAAAGTCAAAAAATTATGTGTTGGATGTGCTTGCAATTCTAGCACTGCATCTTCAGGAGTTATTGGTTTTATTTCATAATATGATGTTTTTATAATTTCATTTGATATATCTGAAATAGGATTTGTATCAACTTCCATTGTTTTAATACTTGAATCTTTCATCATTTTTTCTTTTTTAGTTTTTATCTTTCTTATTTGACCTTCCAAAATATCTATATCTTTGTCTATAGATGCATACATATCCTTGTCCTCTGTTACAGCCCTATATTTTTCTCCATTTGCCATTACACAAATTTCAGCTGTTTGTACATTCTTTTCTGTTTTTAAAGTAACATCAGCTTCTGCGTTTTCAAAATATTTATCAATTCTATCTAATTTTTTTTCAACATAATCATTAATAGCCTCTGTTACCTTTAATTCTTTCCCTATTATTTTTATTTTCATATAAATCGCTCCCTTCAATTTAACCTTTGATTGATTAGATTATACATTTTATTATTATATTTTGCAAGTATATTTTATTTTTTTAGTTTCGTTTTTTAAATTTGATTATATCAAAAAGATATATATTATAAATCAAGTTTGATAGTGAGTCGTTATTCACTTTAATTCATTATAATGTATATCTTCAGTTTAAAAAATATATATTTAAAATATATCCTCTAATTTATATTCTTTTTCCATTTTCTCATTAAAATAAACTTTAGAAATCAACTTAAACTCTTCTAAGCTTTCATCTTTTAAACTAAAAGAATATAACTTTTTAGGAGGAGATGAAATCGTATAAATAATAGCACTTTTGGTACTTTCGCTCATATCCAAACCTGATTTATCTTGTTTACCACAAGTAGCACATTTAAATCCATTATCCCTAATACTAAAAACATTCAGATCATCTTTAGATTTGCAATTTATACACTCTTTTAATCTAGGAGTAAATCCCAAAATACTTAAAATTCTTAATTTAAATACACTTAACAAAAAATCTTTATCTTTATCTGTTTCAGAAATTGTATATAAAGTATTTAAAAAAAGCTGTAATTGTTTGTAACAGTTATCATTCTCATCTGTTACGTCTTGAATTATTTTATTAATATGTATAGCATATTTCAGTTTATCAATATCTGTCCTTAAATTATAGAAAATCTCTATTGTTTCACAGGAATTTATATGATATGTACTTGTACCTTTAAACATCAGAAATTCACAAAAGCTAAATAACTGTGTTCCAGCTAAAAGAGCACTTTGTGGTTTTCTTGCTCCTTTAGCTACACATGATATTTTTCCATAATTTGGTGTTAATATTGTTAGCATTTTGTCATAATCTCCCATATTATTTTCTGCAATTACTATCCCATTAATTTTTACATTAGCCATTTTTAGATTCTTCCCTTCATTATGTTTGGCTTTTCTGTTTCAACTAATTTAAGAATTTCCCCATTTGTCTTTATTTCATTTTCTAATACTTCTATCTGTTTTAATTCTAAAAATGTATTTATATCACCTGTTTTCTTAAATGTATCCCATGCAATTTCTTTAATCATATGCTTCATCTCCAATCTTAAAGTTTTACCTTTAATTTATCTTTTGCATTTTTCGCATTTTTTATTCATTAATGTGCCAAAAAGGGACGCCCCTTTTGTCATGTTTATTATATTATTTTAATTTAAATTTACTATTAACAATTGAAGAATTGTCAAGCCAGTCTTGTTTGACTTTTACCCATGTTTTTAAATTTATTTTTAATCCAAAGTTTTGCTCCATATCTATTCTTGCAGCTCTTCCTATTCTTTTGAGCATTTCTCCATTTTTTCCTATTATTATTCCTTTATGTGATTCTCTTAAACAATAAATTGTTGCTTCAATATCATATATTTCTTCTTTTTGTTTATTTTTTCTTAATTTCATTTTTTCTATTTCTATATATATACCATGTGGTACTTCATCTTGTAATAATTTTAGTGCTTTTTCTCTTATTGTTTCTTCTGCTAGTTGTCTCATTGTTTGGTCTGTATATTCTTCTATATTATAATATGCTGGTCCTTCTTTTAGGTTCTTTTCTATTTCATCTAAAATAATATTTTTATATTTTTCTTGATATGCTGATATAGGAATTACTGCTTCAAATTTGTATTCTTTACTATATATATCTATTAATTTCAATAAGTTTTCTCTTTTTACTAAGTCTATTTTATTTATTATTAATATTGCTTTTCTTTTTGATTCTTTTATTTTTTCTAATATTATTCTGTCTCCTCTTCCTATATCTTCACTTGTGGCTTCTATTAGAAATAATATTATATCAGAATCTGGTATTGTTGCAAATGATGTTTCTATCATTGTTTCATTTAGTTTGTGTTTTGGTTTATGTATTCCTGGTGTATCTGTTATTATTATTTGTGATTTTTCTCTATTTATTATTCCTTTTATTGCTGTTCTTGTTGTTTGTACTTTATTTGCTATTGCTGCAATTTTTTCTCCTACTAATAAATTTATTAATGTTGATTTTCCTACATTTGTCCTTCCTATTATTGTTACAAATCCTGATTTAAATTCTTCCATGTTCCTTTTACTCCACTCCACTTCATTTCATTTTGTTCACTTTAGTTATATCACTTATTTTGTGCTGAATTTGTAGAAAAAAAGTCCCTTAGAGGACTTTTAAGCATATGCATTTCTTTTTTTGAATGATAACAAATTTGTTATTTCGCTTTCTGTATTTTTTGCTCTTTTCGCTTTTTGTGCTTTTTCTTGCTCTATTTGTCTCTTCTGTTTTTCTGCCATTGATTGACATATTGCCTTTTGATATGCAAAGTGTGTATCTTGTGATATTTTACTCCAGTTATATTCATTTCTTACTTTATTTTTTGCCTTTTTTGTTATTTCTGCACATAATTTATGGTCATATAATAGTTCTAATATTGAATCAGCTATTGAGTTTGGATTTCCACAGTATGTCTTCATTCCATTCTCTCTATGCTGTACTATTTCATTTAATCCCCCTATGTCTGATACTACTACTGGATTTTCTGATAGCATTGCTTCTAATGCTACTATTCCAAATGGTTCATATGTACTTGGAAATACTGATATATCTGCTGATTTATACATTTTTTGTACATCTTTTCCACTCATATATCCTGCAAAATATACTTTTTGTGATATTCCCATTGCATTTACTTGTTGTTTTAATTCTTCTAACATACCACCTTTTCCTGCTATTACTAGCTTTGTGTCATGATATCCATTTAATATTTTTGGCATTGCTGATATTAAGTGTTGTATTCCTTTTTCATATACTAGCCTTCCCATAAATAGTATTATTTTCTCATTGTCCATTGCAAATCTTCTTCTAAAGTTGTAGTCTCTTTCTATCCCATTAAACAAATTCAAGTTTACTCCATTTGGTATTACATTTATTTTTTCATATGGTAATCCAAATAGTCTTTGTAATTCATTTTTCATATAATTACTGTTCACTATTACTTCTGAAGCCTCATATGTTAACATCCATTCTGTATCATTTATATATCTTTGTGTTTCATCATGTATTCCACTATTTCTACCTGCTTCTGTTGCATGTATTGTTGCTACTATTGGTATATTATAAGCATTTTTTAATGTTTTTGCAGCAGACGCTACTAACCAATCATGTGCATGTATTACATCAAAGTTTCCTTCTTTTGCCATTATTTCACTTGCTTTTGCTACTAAGTTGAAATTTAATTGAAGTACCCAATCTATAAAGTTGTTTGCATTTATTGGATAGTTACTAACCCTATATACTTTTACTCCTTTATCATCTTCAAATTCTGGCATATCTCCTTCTTTATATGTTACTACTGTTATTTCATGTCCATCTTTTAATAGTGTTTTTGATAAGTCATATACTACTCTTGATATTCCTCCTACAACTCTTGGCGGATATTCCCATGTTAACATCAATATTTTCATTGATTTCTCTCCTTTTCCCCCATTTATTATAAAATTCTTAGTTTTATAATTTTTTTTGGTTTTTTCTGCTGTTTATTTTTGGCTTCTTTTTTTGACTTTTTTCTTGTTTTATATATTTTATACGACTTTTTTTAAATTGTAAATGCTTTTTTTAAATTTGTTAAAAGAAAATAATATGAATCTGAAAAAAATGAGTTTGATAGTAAGTCGCTATTCACTTTAAACCTTTATAGTGTACTTCTTTATTTTGAAGATTCAGTATCTTAAACTCCTTGGAAAACGG
>CAPNAQ010000020.1 GCA_948663505.1 uncultured Clostridia bacterium
ATTTCTTTATTTAATTTATTTACATCTATTCCATTATTTATTAATTTTGAGTTTTTAGAAATTTTTAGTGCTTCTTTATATTCTCCATTTGAACAGCCTATAATTGTACATTTTCTATTTAATGTTGCTACAAATTTTTCTATAAGCCAATATATACATCTTTTTATTTTTGAATCATCTTGCTTTAAAAAAGAAAACCCATGTGGATTATAAAACATTTTAATTTTCTTGGCATTTACTGCCATTCTTCCTATTATTCCAGCTTTTGAAGAATGTAAATGTATTATATTTGGTTTTTCTTCTTTTATTATTTTATTTATTTCTAATAAAGCTTTAAAGTCTTTACTTAAACTTATTTTTCTATCAAAGTTTTTTACTTCTATAAATTTTACTTTTTTATTGAAATATTCTTTAAAGTTTTCAGGTGTTTGAGGCCTTAATGAATATGCAATAATATTTTCATAATTATCATCTAACTCATTAAGCAAATCTGAAATCATTGTAAAAACACCTCCACCAAATGCTTCTACAATATGTAATACTTTCTTGTTTTCTTTCACTTAAATTGCTCCTTCTTTTTTGATAACATTTTCGAAAGTTTTATATAAAATTTTGAAGTCTGTTTTTAAAGAATAATCTTTATAGTATTTAACATCATAATCAAGTCTTTCATCAAATGTTGTATTAGATCTGCCACTTATTTGCCATAATCCTGTTATTCCTGGTTTACTTTTTATTATAATTTTATAATATTCTCCCATGTCTTCTCTTTCACTAGGTAAATATGGTCTAGGTCCAATTAAAGACATTTCTCCTGTTAATAAATTTAATAATTGTGGCATTTCATCTAATGATGTCTTGCGTAAAAATTTTCCAATTTTTGTTATTCTTGGATCATTTTTTAACTTTTTATATATTTTATACTCTTTTCTTGCTTCTTCATTATTTTCTAGATATTCTTTTAACTTTTCCTCTGCTCCAATTACCATACTTCTATATTTTATTATTTTGCCATTTTCTCCTATTCTTTTTTGAGTATAAAAAACAGGACCTTCTTCTTTATATATCTTATTTGCAATATAAATTATTATTGTTAATGGTATTAGGACTATTAGGCCTATTACTCCTGCAAAAATATCTATTACTCTTTTTACAATTTCTGTAATATATGTATTATATAATTTCTTTTCTCTGTAGCTACTTATCTCTCTTATTCTTTCGTTGTTTATTTCCTTCTTTTCTACAAATCCAATAATATTCCCCATCTCTGCAAGAATACTGGTTGTTGGTTTAAGTGCTTTTGTATTCATAATATTCCTCCAAAAATTTAAAATTTATCTTTTGATATTTACTCTTCCTAATTTAAATAATAACATAGTTAATGTTCTTTTTCAATATTTTTTGTCGATTTATTTTTTATTTTGTTACAATATAAAAACCATTATCCTGTAACTTTATTTTGAAAAATTTATTATAGAAAAAAATAAACCTATAAATATCTCCATTATTGGATATATTTATAGATCTATTTATATATTTTTTTAATTAATTTTAATATTACTAAAACAAAACATGCACCTATAAAAACACCTAAAAAATCAATAAACACATCAAATATTCTAGCAGTTCTACCTCCACCTGTAAATAATTGATGTATTTCATCAGATATTGCATATAATATTCCAAGTATAAGTGTAATTGTTAGCTTTTTCTTCCAATGAAAATCGTATGTACTCAAAAAACCCATTATTAAAATTCCAGTAAGCATATATATTGTAAAATGTGCCAACTTTCTTATGACTGGTTGCGATTTCTCTACTACATCTTCTTTTTCTGTCTCATTTAATTTATTTGTTTTAGGATTAACTTCTACTATTGTCCTCATAACTTGTTTACTAACTGATTTAGACTTATTTCCATCTTGACTTGAAAAACAAAATATTATTGAAAATGTCGCTAATATTAATATAAGAAATATCATCCTTAATATATTTTTATTTTTCACTTTTAATCTCATTCCTTCCTCAATGCACAATTGGTTGGAAAAGAATTGGATATTTGTCTAAGTTATCTACAACTCACATTTGTTTATAGAAATAACTTAGTTTGAAACCCATCTTAGCATTTTTATGTCTTTATATTTTTTTAATACTTGTTTGTACTTTTCATATTCTTCATCCCACAATTGTTCTGGTACTTTATCAAAGGCAATAAAAATTTTTTCTGCTTCAGATAAATAAATAACTTGTTCTTGTGGTGACATTAACTGATATTGCTTAGCAAATCTATATAATTTATCAAGCATTTGGTTAGCTTCAATAAAATCCCAAAAATCTTTAACTTTAATACCTAATAACTTAATTTGCATTATGGCAAATAAAATTAAAGCAACTATAATAAATATTAATATATATATAAGTATCATTATTATTTCCATTTGTACTTCTTATCCTTCTAACCATTTAAAATATTCGTCCTTAATTATTTTAGCAACATCATTTGGAGTTAAATGTGTTGTATCTATAACAAGATCATAATTATTAGGATCTTCTTTTCTTATACCATATACATCAAAATATCTTTCATTTTCTAGTTGATATCTTTTTAACATATCAGCTTTTTGTTCTTCTAATGTAGCAAATTCTTCTGTTTTCTTTTTTTCTATATCTTGATGATTATAAAAAGCCCTTTTTGCAGCAACATCTATGTCTACTGTTAAATAAACCTTAAATGATTCTGGTACAGCATACCAACCTAATCTTGCATCAATTATAAAATTCTCGTGATCTTTTGCATATTCTTTAGCACTATTTTCAATTTGAATATCAATTTCTGGATAATTTGATACATATTCATTAAATTCAGTAACACTCATGCCTTTTTCTTCTGCTAATTTTCTAAAATAATCACCATTTCTATATATTCCATAGTTTAAATCTTGCATTAATATTTTTGATACTGTTCCTTTTCCACTTGATAATTCTCCTGTTAAAGATATAATATTTTTCTTCATTTGATACCCCTTTTATTTAAATAATTATTAGAAATTTATTAGCTTTTTATCCCATATTTTTGCATTAGCTTTTTAAAGTTATATATTAGTATTTGTGTCTTCTTCTTTTTTCTCTTCTTTTCCTGAAACTACTTGAACTTTTCCTTCTGCTATTTCATTAGCAGCTAAAGTTACAGGAGATTCTTCTTTAACTTTTGTTAAAACTTCTCCTCCACTTGCTATCTGTCTAGCCCTTTTTGATGTCGCAATAACTAATTCATATCTATTTATTGATTTTTTTAATAATTCTGTAACTGTTGGTTTCACTATCATAATAACATACCTCCTATTTTTTAATCTGCTTCTTCTTGTAATTGTGCAGCTGTTGCACTTATATCTTTATCTAATCTTCCAGCAACAGTTTCTGGCTGAACAGCTGACAAAATTATATATCCAGAATCTGTTATTAAAACAGCTCTTGTTCTTCTTCCACATGTAGCATCAACTGCTGTTTTATTATCTTTTGCTTCTTGTACCATTCTTTTTATTGGTGCAGACTCTGGACTTACTATTGCTACAATTCTATCTGCTGATACTATATTCCCAAATCCTATATTTACTAATTTCATATATAAACCTCTCTATTCTATTTAAGTTTTATTATTTCTAAATATTTTATTAATAACTTAAACTATTCTATATTTTGAATTTGCTCTCTTATATCCTCTAAAGCAGCTTTAATTTCTATTGCTCCATTTGTTATATCTATATCTCCTGATTTTGAACATACTGTATTTGTTTCTCTGTTCATTTCTTGTATTATAAAATCTAATTTTTTTCCTACTGTTTCATTCTGATTTTCATTTACTAATTTTCTAAATTGAAATATATGACTTTTTAGTCTAGTTATTTCTTCTTCTATAGAAGATTTATCAGCATATATTACTACTTCTTGTGCTAATCTTGATTTATCTAATTCTTCTATATCTATTATTTCTTTTATTCTCTTTTCTAATTTTACTACATATTCTTGAATAAGTCCAGTAGATTTTTGAGATATTTCCATAATTTTCTTTTCTATATAATCAACTCTTTGTGTTAAATCTAATAATATCCTTTCACCTTCAATATTTTTCATTTCTGATAATTTAATAATTGCTTGTTTTGTAACATCAACTATTTCTTTTTTTATTATTTCATCATCTTGATTTATTTCCATTGTTAACACATCAGGAAATTTAGCAATTTCAACAATATCAATATGTTTATCAATATTTTCTTCTTGAGCAAGTTCTTTTAATTGCTTTATATACAATTTTGCCAACTCTTTATTTATTTTTACATCTCTGCCCTCTTGACTGTTATTTTCGAAAGTTACAAAAACATCTATTTTTCCTCTTTTAATAACTGATGATATTTCTTTTTTTATATCTTCTTCTAAATAGCTTATTGTTCTTGGCAATTTTATTGATATATCAAGATATCTATGATTAACACTTTTTAATTCTATTTGATATCTTCTATTTTCACTATTTAATATACTTTTTCCATACCCTGTCATACTTTTTATCATAAAATTTTCCTCTTTTTCCATTATTTATTTTATAATAATATCGTTTTTATTTTTTAATATGCTTTATTTTGTTCTTTCTTATTTTCTTTATCTAATTTATCATCTTTTTTCTTTTTAGTTGCTTCTTTTATAATTGGCTCATCTTTTTTTACTATTTCTTTTATATCACTAAACGTTTTTGAAAATTCCAATCTTCCTTTTGTATATAAGAAGATTGCTTTTAAAATAAAATATATTGCAAATATATATGAAGCAGATAATATATATGGCTTAAATTCAAATTGACATCTATTTGTTATATGTTCTATTGTTAGAGTAAATGCAGAAATAACTAATACTTCTATTCCTTGTATTGCTAATTGCCCATCATCTTTGTTATATGCCTTTTCAAAAAAATATATTGATACAAATACTAATATCATTGTAATTATTTGAATTTCTCTTTCTAATATTTGTGTTTCCATATTTTCATATGCTAAATTAAATAATAATCCATATGTAATCACAAAAATTGCTTTTAATATATTAATATATATTTTTTTTCCAATTTCTTCACTTATGCCTTTCATATTTATTAATATTCCTTTCCTAAAACTCTAACTCATACATTATAATACTTAAAATATTAAGAGCAACTGTTTCAGTTCTTAATATTCTTTTACCTAAAGTTATAATTTTACCGCCAAAATTTTTTAGTTCTTCAACATCTTGTTTTTCTAATCCACCTTCAGGTCCAATAACAACTCCAATTTTTATTTCATCATTTTTAAATTTAGATTTAATTTCTTGTAATTGATTTTTTAAAGTAATATCTTTTTCTTCTTCATATGCAATTAATATTATATCATAAATTTCCATTAAATTACATAGTCTTTTAATATTTATTACATCTTTTATTTCAGGAATTATATCTCTACCACATTGTTTTGCTGCAACTTCAGATATTTTTTGCCATCTTTGTATCTTTTTCTCTTTGTCTTTGTCATTTAATTTAACTACACATCTCTTCATTTCTACTGGTATTATTTCATACACTCCTAATTCTACTGACTTTTGTATAATATACTCCATTTTATCAGCTTTTGGTAATCCTTGAAATATTGTAACTTTTACTTTTGATTCTTTCTGTATTTCTATTTTGTCTTCTATTTTACATTCTATTAGCTCATTTTCTATTTCTGTTATTTCACATAAATAATTTTCTGATGATGTACTATTGCAAATTTCTATTTTGTCTCCTATTTTTGCTCTTAATACCTTTTTTATATGTTTAACATCTTGTCCTTGTATAATTATCTTATTTTTTTGTATTTGTTCTTGCTTTACAAAAAACTTTGGCATCTTTTTTCTCCCTTACTATCTTCGTTCGAACGTTACTAGTCAGCCTTAATTAAAATAATTTATTAAAAACATAATAATATTAATCTGAAAAAATGAGTTCGACAGTGAGTCGTTATTCACTTTAAGACATTTTAGTGTGTATCTTTATTTTGAATTTTCAGTATCTTAAACGCCTTGGAGAACGTAGTTTTTGAAGATTCGTATTATTATGTTTTATTATTATTCTTTTAAAGGCTGACTAGTAACATTTGAACAACTATCTTAATAATTAAGTCCAATTAGCATATTCTAATTGGACATCAATTTCTTTATAGAAAAGTTATATTAATGCATAAACATTTAATTATATATTCTATTAACTTCCTACAATAATTATATTAATAATTTTCTGCTTTTACTTCAAAATATGCTTTTGGATGTGCACATACTGGACAAATTTCTGGGGCATTTTTTCCTATAACAATATGTCCACAATTTCTACATTTCCATATTGTATCTCCATCTTTGCTAAATACTAATCCATTTTCAACATTATCTAATAATTTTAAATATCTTTTTTCATGTTCTTTTTCTATTTTAGCAACTTCTGAAAATAAAAATGCTATATGTTTAAACCCTTCTTCCTCTGCTTCTTTAGCCATTCTATCATACATATCTGTCCATTCATAATTTTCACCTTCTGCTGCTGCTTTTAAATTTTCTGCAGTTGATTTTATTTCTCCACCTTGTAATAATTTAAACCATAATTTTGCATGTTCTTTTTCATTGTCTGCTGTTTCTAAAAATATTGCAGCTAATTGTTCATATCCTTCTTTTTTTGCTTTACTTGCAAAATATGTGTATTTATTTCTTGCTTGTGATTCCCCTGCAAAAGCCTCCATTAAGTTTTTTTCTGTTTTTGATCCCTTTAATTCCATTATTCATTCCTCCTACAAAATTTTTTTAGAAAAACTTCCTAATTCTTTACATAGTTTATTTTAAAAATTCTAATTTGTCAATATTATTAGAAATTTTAGTTTCAGTTTTTTATTTTTTTAATTTGATTATAGAAAAAAGATAGTTTTTGCAAAAAACAAAACTTGAACCTTTTGCCAAATTACAAAAAAAGTAGTATAATACAGAAAAATAATATTATATAAAAAGGAACTAATAATTATGATTGATTTATTATCACCAGTTGGTGATTTCGAATGTTTAAAAGCAGCAGTTCAAAATGGTGCAAATAGTGTATATTTTGGAGCTGACTTGTTTAGTGCAAGAGCATATGCTTCAAACTTCAATTTAGAAGAACTAGAAAAAGCAATACTATATGCAAAAACACGTGGTGTAAAAACAAACCTTACACTAAATATATTAATAAAAGATGAAGAATTTAATAGTGCTTTTGAATTAGCAAAAAAAGCATATGAATTTGGTATTGACGCCATAATAGTCCAAGATTTAGGACTAGCTAAACAATTAATAAAACACTTTCCAAACTTAGATATACATGCAAGTACGCAAATGTCTATTCATAATTTACAAGGAGTATTAGAACTACAAGAATTAGGTTTTAAAAGAGTTGTTTTATCACGTGAATTGTCTATTAATGAAATAGAATATATTTGTAAAAACAGCAATATAGAAATTGAGTGTTTTATTCATGGTGCATTATGCATTTCTTACTCTGGTCAATGCCTATTTTCTAGCATGATTGGTGGTCGTTCTGGTAATCGTGGAAAATGTGCTCAAGCATGTAGACTTCCATATAAATTTCTAGAAAATGATAGAGAAGTCGAGTCAGGACATCTTTTAAGTCCACGTGATTTATGTGGTTTAGAATTTATTCCTAAACTTATAAATGCTGGAGTTACATGTCTTAAAATTGAGGGAAGGATGAAAAATCCTGAATATGTTGCAACAGTTACACGAATATATAGAAAATACATAGACTTGGCTGAAAGTTTTTATGAATATATAATAGATGAAAATGATAGAAAAACTTTGTTACAAGCATTTAACAGAGGTATGTCATCTACAGGACATCTTTCAAATGAAGCTAATAAAAAATTAATCTATAAAGAAAAACCTAATAATATGGGTTTATTTTTAGGAACAGTTGAAAAATATAATAAAAATAAAGGTTATATTACAGTTAAATTAAAAGAAACTATAGAGATTGGAGATACAATATCTTTAGAAAAAGAAACTGGTACTTATAATGTTTCTGAATTGTTATTTAAAGATAAAAATATTGAAAATACTTCTATTGGACAAACTGTTACAATTGGAAGAATGAAAGGAAATATTAATTTAGGTGATAAAATATTTAAGATTTCATCTAAAAAATTAAATCAAATTGCAATTGAAAGTATAAAAAGTGAAAATAGAAAAATTAAATTAAACTGTAAAATTACAATAAAAAAAGGATTACCTGTTACACTTAATGTAACTTCAGCAAATAATTTAGATATTTATTCAAATTTAAATATTATTTGTAAATCAGATACAATACCTGAAGAAGCAAAAAATAAACCTTTAGAAAAAGAAAAAGTTTTATCTCAATTAAACAAAACTAATAACACACTTTATGAATTCAATAAAATTAATATTGATTTAGATGATAACTTATTCTTGCCTAAAATAAGTACTTTAAATGAACTTAGAAGAAATGCTTTAGAAGCTACTTACAATTTTGCTATTAATAATATTAAAAGAGTTGGAGAAAAAGAAATCGTTGAAACAGTTACTAGTGAAGTGGAGGTCTATGACGAAGATTTTGGTGAGAAACAGTCTGTTTCTGTTTTGTTTAATATTTTGAATTCTGAATTTGATTATTCAAAATTAGATAAAATTGATAATGTTTATATTCCTTTAAAATATTTTTTAAATGACAAATATTCTGAAATTTTATTTATTTTACAACAAAAGTTTAAACTTTATATCTATATGCCAACTATAATAAAAGCTAATTATATTAATTTATTTTATACTAATATAGAAAAATCTATTAAAAAATACGATATTAAGGGATTTATAATGTCAAATATTTCTAATTTACATTTACTAAAAAATATCTTAAACGATAATAATTATGAGCTAATTTCAAATTATACTTTTAATACATTCAACAATTATAGTGTTAATGAATTAAAAAGGCTAGGTTTTAATAAATTCACTATTTCACCTGAATCTGATAAAAAAATTATAACCAATTTATGTAATAGTACTTATTTACTTAAAGAATTGATTGTTTATGGCAATACACCTTTAATGAATATTAATTATTGTTTGTCTGGAAAAACAAATAAATGTTATCATCAATGTACTGCAAAATGTAATTCAGATAACAATTATTATTTAAAAGATAGACTTAATATGAATTTTAGAGTTTTATTTGATAATATACAAACTATTTCAACAATTTACAATAGTAAAACCACTTCTATATCTGCAAATGAGTTTAATACAAATTCTGTTAGAATCGATATTTTAGATGAAAGTATTGATAATATTAATTATATTGTTAATCAAGTTATTAATGGAAAAAGATTAGAAGGCAAAGATTATACTAATGGCAATTTAAATAGAGAAATTTAAATTTATAGGAATTCCTAAAATGGAATTCCTCTATATTGTTTATATTTGCTTACTACTTAAATCAATTAATAAATCCATATTATCATCTTTTGCTGCTTTATTTCTTTTAATAGCTCCACATTTTTTACATTTAAAAATAATAACATATCCCTTTTTACTGTCTATTTCCATACTTATAGGTTCTAAAACTCCATGACACTCCTCAAGCCTATCTCCTGGATTTTTATCAACATGTTTTGAGTGCAAACAATATGGACAATGATTTCTACACGAGTATTTTAATTGTGGTACTCTTTTACCACAATTTTCACATATAAACTCTTCATCGATTTCTGTAAATCTACTATTTTCTAACATAATCTCTCCTTTGTCCAAATGGGGACTGCCCCCAAATGGACAAAAAGTCCAATTAGGGACAGATCTCAATATTTGAAATTTCCTCCTCCTAAAAATTCTTTTAATAAGGAATTATTAGGTACATATTCACTTGGTATTGGTTTAAAATATTTTAACATATTTAATAATCTTTGTGCTTCTGCATGTTCTTTATATTCTTTCCCTATCTCTTTTAATAATGGTTCTGCAAAATTTTTCAATGCTGCTAATTCATATATTAATGATGTATTATATATTGTATCTGCTTCTTCTTGAAATGGAAATATATTTTTTTCTTCTCCATTTGTTACTTTATGCCATGTATTTAATGTATGTAATGCAGAATATCCTCTAAATTGATTATCTCTAACAATTCTTCTTACTAATCTTGTATCTGTTGTTGATATTCTACTATATCTATCCATATTTAATACTGTTAATGCACTTATATATATTTTATATTTTTGATCTTTTGATATCTGACTTGTTAATCTATCATTTAAGCAATGTATTCCTTCTATTACTAAGATTTCATCATCTGCTAATTTTAGTTTTTTACCATTATACTTTTTAGTTCCTACTACAAAATCAAATTCAGGCATTTCTATTTCTTTACCATTTAATAATTTTATTAAATGATTATTGAATAAATCTAAATCTATTGCTTCTATATTTTCAAAATCGTACTCTCCATTTGCATCTCTTGGTGTATCTTGTCTTTCAACAAAATAATTATCTACTGATATTGTAACTGGCTTTAGTCCATTTAATCGTAGTTGTATTCCTAATCTTTGTGCGAATGTTGTTTTTCCTGATGATGATGGTCCTGCTATTAATATCATTTTTACATTTTTTCTTTGTGCTATTTCATCTGCAATATTTGCTATTTTCTTTTCATGTAATGCTTCTGCAAGCATTATTATATCATTTATTCTATTTTCTTCTATTGCTTTATTTAATTTATATACTGTATTAACATCTAGTACTTCATGGATTTTTTCAAATTCATCTAAAGCCCATGCTAATTTTTTTGTTTCCTTAAATTGTGACATTTTTGTTGGTTCTTTTGAACTTGGATATCTTAATAAAAATCCATCTGCATATTTTACTACATTAAATTTTGAAATTATTCCTGTTCTATCTGCTATTACTCCACTATAACAATAATTGAAATAATTATCACAAATACTCATATATATTTTTTGATTATCTTCTAAATCTAGCTGCAATTTTCCTTTTACTGATTTATTTTCTTCTAAAAACTTCTCTGCTTCTTTTCTTTTCATTTCTACAGTTTTTATTTTAAAATCTTTATCTATTATTTCTTGCATTCTTAATTTTATGTCTTCTATAAATTCTTCTGTAATTTCAATATTCTCACATTTACAGAACATCGCATTTCCTAATTGATATTCTACTACTATCTTTTCTTTTGGATATCTTTTTTCAAATACTTTTCCCATAATATATACAAGTGTTCTTATATATATTTTCATTCCTTCTTTTGTTGATATATCTAATAATTGTATTTTAGTATCTTCTTCTATTCTTGTTTCTAAATTTTTGTATTCATTGTTATATATACATCCTACTACTGTATATTTACTTTTTTCTATTTCTTCTTTTAATATTTCTTTTACTGTTGTTTCTTTTTTTATTTCTATTTTTTTGTTTTCATATGTAACTATCATATTTTTTCCTCCTTTGTTTGCTTTTCTATTTTATATTATCTTTTTTATTTAGTCAATATAATCTGAAAAAATGAGTTCAACAGTGAGTCGTTATTCATTTTAATCCATTACAATATATCACTAAAATATGATTATATAGTATCTTTAACGCCTTGGAAAACGAAATTTTTAAAGATTCATATTATTATGCTTTATAACTATTCTTTTAAAAGCTGACTAGTAACTTCCAAAAATCGAAACTAAAAAAATACATCTTATAGTTATATTTTATAATTTTATGGATATAATTTTATAAATGAAATTTTAGAGCTATAAATTGCTCATATTGGAGGGATAAAAAATGAATATACAAAGAATACATTCTATATTAAACAACAAGCAAAAATGTGACGTATTTTATGATGAACGCCCTGTATGGATTCAGGGAATTAATGACACTAATGATATTGCAAAAGTTGGATTTATTGATAATTTTGAAGAAAAAGATGTTTATATTCAAGATTTATATGAAAAAAATTTATATAACTAATTTTTAGATGGACATGGTGTTAATAACATAGCATAGAATAATGTCCAAAAAGAACAGTCCCCATGCCAATATGCATGGGGAAATTTTAAAATTCAATTTTATTTGCTATCCAATTTTCAAGTTGATCTATTTTAACTCTAATTTGTTCCATAGTGTCTCTATCTCTTACAGTTACAGTATCATCTTCTAAAGTGTCAAAATCAACAGTTATACAATATGGTGTTCCAATTTCGTCTTCTCTTCTATAACGTTTTCCGATACTTCCTGCTTCATCATAATCACACATGAACTTTTTTGATAATTTACAATATACTTCTTGAGCTTTATCTGATAGTTTTTTTGATAATGGCAAAATTGCTACTTTATATGGTGCCAAAGCTGGGTGAAGATGTAATACTACTCTTGTGTCTCCTTCTGCTATTTCTTCTTCATCATATGCATTACATAAAAATGCTAATACCACTCTATCAGCTCCTAGAGATGGTTCAATTACATATGGGACATATTTTTCGTTTGTTTCTGCATCTTGATATGATAAGTCTTGTTTTGAATGATTCATATGTTGAGTTAAATCATAGTCTGTTCTATCAGCAATTCCCCATAATTCTCCCCAACCAAATGGGAATGCAAATTCAATGTCTGTTGTTGCCTTACTATAAAATACAAGTTCTTCTGCAGAATGATCTCTTAATCGTATATTTTCCTTTTTTATTCCTAAATTTAGTAGCCATTTTTCACAATATTCTTTCCAATATTTGTGCCATTCTAAATCTGTTCCTGGTTTGCAAAAAAATTCAAGTTCCATTTGCTCAAATTCTCTTGTTCTAAATGTAAAATTACCTGGTGTTATTTCATTTCTAAAGGCTTTTCCAATTTGTGCAATTCCCATTGGAATTTTCTTTCTTGATGTACGTAATACATTTTTAAAGTCAACAAATATTCCTTGTGCTGTTTCTGGTCTTAAATATACTGTTGATGTAGTATCTTCTGTTACTCCTTGAAATGTTTTAAACATTAGATTAAATTTCCTTATATCTGTAAAGTTTGTTTTTCCACATGATGGACATTTTATATTATTTGTTGTTATAAAATCTATTAATTCCTTATCTGTCATACCATCAGCAATCATATCTTTTCCATTTTCATGTGCCCATTCTTCTATTAATTTATCTGCTCTATGTCTTGTTTTACATTCTTTACAATCTATTAATGGGTCTGAAAATCCTCCTATATGACCTGATGCTACCCAAGTCTCTGGATTCATTAATATCGCTGCATCTAGTCCTACTATATTAGGCTGTTCTTGTACAAATTTTTTTCTCCATGCTGCTTTTACATTATTTTTTAATTCATTTCCTAAAGGTCCATAATCCCAAGTATTTGCTAATCCTCCATAAATTTCTGACCCTGGATATATAAATCCTCTATTTTTGCATAATGCAACTAATGTTTCCATTGTTTTTAACATATAATTACCTCCAACTTATAATATTTTTTATATAATAGAAAAGTCAACATGACTTTGATATTATATAAAAAGATTCATTCCCATAAATAGGAATGAATCTTTTTAATATACATTTTTTATTTTAATAGTGGCAGGGGTAGAAGGACTCGAACCCTCACAGGCGGTTTTGGAGACCGATGTGCTACCATTGACACTATACCCCTATTTATAATAACTTTTTTAAGTCATTTATTATATTAGCACAATTTTTTATTTTTGACAAGTACTATATTAACTTTTTTTATTTTTACTCATATATTATATTAATATGTTTTGAAAGGCTGTTTTGTGTTATGAGTATTGTTCAAACTAATATCAATTATTCTTATTCTGTTTTAAGCTCAAATTTAGTTTCTCTTATTAGAAAGTTTCCATTCTTAAATCTGCAGACTGTTGGTAATAGTGTGATGGGTAAAAATATTTACGTTATTAAGTTAGGTAATGGTTCTAATAAGGTTTTTTATTCTGCTTCTATTCATGCTAATGAATGGATTACTAGTGTTATTTTAATGAAGTTTATTGAGGATTTTTGTGAAGCTTATAATAATAACTCTAATTTATATAATTTTTCTATTAGAGATTTATTTAATTCCGCTTCTATTTATATTATGCCTATGGTTAATCCTGATGGCGTTGATCTAGTCACAGGTTCTCTAAATCCAAATTCACCTATGTATTCAAAATTAAAAAATATTGCTAATGACTTTCCTGATATTCCTTTTCCAAATCGGATGGAAATCAAATATTAATGGTGAAAGTCTGATTAACTTCCACCTTAAATGTTGTGTAAATAGAATCTCTTTATGATTGATAACTTAAAAAATCAATATTTAATCTATTATTCATGCTTTTTATATTCTCCATTTTCATATACAAACAAATCTCCTTCTTTTGCAGTTTCATATAAATCTTTTGGAATTTTTATTTCTTCAACTCCTTCTATTCCACCACCTGAGATATTATTTAGGTCATATAACCATATTCTTCCTGAATACTTTTCGCCTACTTCATAAACATGTCCATCAATTCTTTTATTTTCTAGATATTGATTTTGTTCTTTTATTTTTTCTTTAATCATACTATTTATTTCTTTACCAACTTCTTTCGTAGCCTCTACATCTAATATGAAGTCTTCACCTTTTTTTCTTAAAACACTACCCAATTTACTTCCAACTGGTAATTCTTCTACCAACTTTGTAAGCACTTCATGACTTCTATTTATATCGCAATAAGATAAGTTGTATGCATTATTTTGATTTGTAGATGTATCATATATATAGAACATTTCTCCTTTTTCTTTTGTATCTTTAGCATAGTTCTGTAGTATTTTACTTCTTTGGCTAAACATTTCATCTCTAAATTTTACAATTATTTTTTCATCATATAATGTTAAATCTTCATCTAAGTTTAAATCGTTCCATTTATTGTCATAATTACATATCTTAGTGTTACTATCTAAATTATTTTCCAAATAATTTGAAAGTTCATTTATAAAATTTTGCACAAATTTATTCTCCTTTAAATAGTTAAAGATACTATTTACTAAGTCTAAATTCAATAGACATCACTCCTTTGTCTCATTTTTTACTAATTGGAAATCTACTATTGATAAATAGTAGTTAGAACTAAACTAAGAGTGATTATATATTATTTTACATAAATTTACAATAGTTTTTATAATTTTTTACTCTGCATGACTTTCTCCTGTTGTATAATCAATTACTATTCCTGGTTGCACATTATAACAATACACATTAAAATGAATTCCTTTCCCATTATCTTCAATAGACCAACTTTCCATCTGTACTCCACTTGCCAATAAATTACTTTCTTTATAAATAGGTGTTACTCTATATAAAACATGATTATTTTCATTTTTATCAATATATTCCGCTATTTGATTTTCAAAAGGTAACATTCCCTCAGTATTTAAATATCTTGTTCCTGTTATTAGATTTTGTTTATTGTCGTTTTCTCCAGCAAGTTGCCAACCAATTAAATGGCATCTGTTATATAAATATTTGTGTTTAATTAGATTGTCATATCTTTTTTGCACCCATCCTGATAAATCTTTTATATTTCCTATTTCTCCTCGTTTTTCATCTTCTTTTGGCATTATTTCTTTACATATATTAGCATATGCAACCCCACTTCTACCAAATTCATCCCAGTCACTATAATTTTCAAAGGCTTTAGTTGTATAATCTTCTTCTGTAAAATATGGTATATTGTTGTTTATTTCTACATATGGTATCGATGTATACTCTGGAATAGTGGATAAATCAAAACTTGTTTTTACATTTGAAATTATATTTTCTGTATTATTGGTATTTAAATTTTGTACATTTTGACTTATGTATCCTATGACAATAATACAAATTAATAATGTGATTGAAACCGTAAGTTTCCAAAGTTTTTGATGTTTGTTTTTTATTTTGCTCATCATTTACACCTCTTATTTTTTACTTTTTATCATATTATCACAAAGTTAATTACTAATCAATTTTTTGCCATCTAAAATTTCTTCTATTTCAATAAATTCATCTATGTTTTCATTTATTGTATTTAGTGGTGCAAAGTTAAATGAAATAAAAACATTTTTATCTTTGTCTATTTCAATTTTGTCAATTAATCTAAACAAACATGATTTATCAACTTCTTTCATCTCTAAAAACTCATTAATTGCTTTATTTATCTGTTCTTCATCATTTTTATTTTTGATAGATTGCCTACCCTGTAATGATTGAAATCTATCTATTAGCTCACTTTTTTCATTAGTTAGTTTATCTCTTTCATTAACAAACTTCGCGGATATTCTTGTAAAATCAATATCAGTCAGTATGCCATTTAATTTATCGTTATATAAGCTATCTAAATTTTTATTAATATCAGCTATTTTAATATCTATTATTTCAATTTGCTTTTTTACAGATGCCACTAAATCGATTGATTTATTTTTTACTTTTTTATAAGTCTCCCCTAACATAGTACGATTAGCATATATTCTACAAACTTTCCTTACAATTTCTAGTATTCTTTTTTCAAACTTTGGATAATTAAAATTTCTTACATAGCAACCTCTTTTTTGATAACCTGTATCTACAATGTATGGAATTTTGGGTCTATTACTATGATGATTTACTTTTAACACAATTTGCATTTGCCAACCGACAATGTTTGCAGTATATCAAACCTCTCAATAAATAATCATATTGTTTTATAACTTTTTTGGCTCGTTCTTTATGTATTATTTGTACTTTTTCAAATACATCCTTATCAATAATTGCTTCGTGTGTATTTTCTACTCGTATATGTTTTTCTTTTTCAACTTTACGAGGTTTTTTCACTTTATATGAAACAACAGATACTTTATTTTGAACTGTATTGCCTATATAAACTTCATTTCTTAACATATCACATATAGTTGTTGCATTCCAAAAATAATTTGTTTTATTTTCATTTTGAACAATACCAGTCTTTCTATACCCTGATGGACTTAAGTAATGATTTTTATTTAAATGTTCAACAATTAACTTGCTTCCAGTTCCATTTACATACATATCAAATATTTTCTTTACTATATCTGCAACATTATAGTCAATTGCTAATTTGTTTTTATTAGTTAAATCTTTTTTATATCCGATATGCTGGTGTACTACACAAATATTCCCCTTGCTTTTGTTTTTCTTTAAATACACTTCTAATCTTTTTTGATATATCCTTTGCATACATATCATTTAAAATTGCTTTAAATGGTGTAATGTCATTATTTACTGTTTCACTATATGTATCTATTCCATCAAGTATTGAAACATATCTAACTTGACTTTCTGGAAAATAGTTTTCTATGTAATAACCTGTTTTTATATAATCTCTACCAAGTCTTGATAAATCTTTTGTTATTACCATATTAATTTTGTGATTTTCAATATCTGTAATTAGTCTATTAAACTCAGGTCTATCAAATGTAGTTCCTGATACTCCATCATCAACATATTCATCTACAATGTTCAAGTCTTGCTCTTTTAAATATCTTTCAATTATTTTTCTTTGATTTCCAATACTCTCACTTTCTTGTTTGTCTCCATCTTCACGAGATAACCTTATATACATTCCGTACTTTATAATTTTTGGTTATTAGTTTAAACATTTCACTCCTTCCTATAAAAATATTTACAGTGCTATTATCATAACGTAGTCTTTATTTTTTGTCAGCTGTTTTTTCAATATTTTTATTGTCAGTTTTCTTTTCAGTAAAATCGTAAAACATTTTACAAATAACTTTATCAATAGGTTGTTTTGCTTTATTAAATTTACAGTATATTTTTATATCTTCCTTTTTCAAAACATACACCTCTTAATAATGTTTATTAAATTTTAAGTATGATATGCGTATACTGAAAATTTTTCTATCTACATATTAAACTTAAAAAATCTATAAAGAGTATACTTTGCTTTTGAAAATTTTTATTAAAATGGGTACAGAAAAAGAAATTTGGGTTCAAAAAAAGATGAAACTTTTTGAAATTTCATCTTTTAAAATCAAAAAAATATTTTTTTGATTTCGAACTAATCTATACTTAAAAATCTTTATTTTTTTATTTATAATTATATTCAATATTTAGAGGATCATTTTTAATGCCCAAAGTTCGCCAG
>CAPNAQ010000021.1 GCA_948663505.1 uncultured Clostridia bacterium
TATACAACAGTTATTATGCTTTTTTATGTGAAGAAAAAGATAAAGAAATAAACATATTAAAATTTATTGTTTATCAGGAATGCGTTTTTCATTTCATTTAAAAGCAAAACAATCTTTTATCAATAAATATTATGGTGATGATATTGAGGTTATATCTACTACTTCTCAAGAAACAAAAGTTGAAGGAGTAAAAATCATTCAAAAACTTAACAATTGCAAATTAGAAGAAATATTATTTATAGATGATAATAAATATACTCTCAATATATTAAACAAAAGTGGAATAAATTCAATTTTTGTAAATGATATAGAAAGTTAAAAGATAGATTATAAATTATTTAATAAATATAGAAATTTGTTACCTTTTTGTTACCCACCGCATAGTTTTGAATAGGGTTTATTAAGTTTCAAAATAAATGGTGTAAAATATAAAAACGTAATAAAATAAGAAAAATAGCAATATACAAGGATTTAATAATATTATTAAAATTTGTAAAATTTTAATAGTTACTCTAGCAGGGATAACGATTGTAGCTTTAACAGGAGATAATGGATTATTTGGAAGAGCAAAACAGGCAAGAAAAGAAAGCAAAATGAGAGAAGCAGAAGAAGAACTAAATTTATTAATAATGCAAGTTCAGACAGATAAAGAAGGAGTGGCAACACTAACAGATATAGTTGAAGAATTAAAAAATAATAAGGAATACACATATATAATAAAATATAATCAAACAGCAATCTTATCAGATAATGGAGATATAACATCAACAAGTAATATTAAAGAAGCATTAATAGATAAAGAAGAAATATATGTAACACATAAAGGATATGAATTTAAAATAACCAAAGGATTACAAGTAGCATATGTAGGAACAAATAAAGATGGAGAAGTAATAGATAATTATGTAGAGGAAAGTGAAATAGCAGAATTATGGGAATATAATGTAACTCAAAATCAAGGAAAAGTCACATTAACAAAATATATAGGAAGTAATCCAGAAGTTTTTGTTCCAAGTTGTATTAAGATAGATGAAAAAATTTATCAAGTGATTTTAGCAAAAACAGAAATATATGGTAGCTATTATAAAATAGGTCCATTTTTAGAAAATGAAAATATAACAAAAGTAGAATTTGATAAAAGCTCCATCAATTCCCTCAACAGTGTGTTATATGATGGCCACTTTTTATGGTTGTGAGAATTTAAAAAAGGGACCAGATATTCCTAAAAATGTTATAAGAATGAAAGAGACCTTTAATGGTTGTACTTCATTAGAAGGTGAAATGTTGATTTATGGCTCAGGAGAGATTACTAATTGTTTCTATAATTCAGCTATAAACGAAAATGTATTAGTTTTAAATTATGGAAAAAACTGTACAAACCAGTTTGCAGATACACTAGTAAAAACGAAAAACAATGATAGTTCTAAAATTTCTCTACGCGAATGTTTAACAGATTATATACAGATTGGAGAATTTGAAGGATATATAGATGATAATAAATTTGTAATTACATAGAAAAATCCTCATTTGCTGGTTGTAATTCCTTACAAAATATTAAATTACCAGAAACGTTAACGAAAATTGGAAGTTATGCATTTTCAAATTGTAAAGGCTTAGTAAGTATAATAATTCCTGAAAAAGTGACATCGATAATACAAACAGTGAATTATAATGCAATTGATGTAAAGGACTTACGTTTTGAAGGATATAGCAAAATATTTTCTTTAGGAAATTACACAACAACATTAAATGTTGGTGAAAACGTAGAAAGATTGCCATCATGGCTTTCGAGTTATGCAAGAGAATGGATAAATAGTGGAAGTGTAATTGGTAGTGGGTTTAAATATGCAGCATTTAATAAAGTGAATTTTAAAGGTAATAGATTAAAAACAATGGGAAGAGATTGTTTTCTATTTTGCAAATTAGAAGAAATAGAATTTCCAGAAGGACTAGAGGATATAGGAGAGCAAACGTTTGAAAACTGTAGTGAATTGAAAAAAGTATATATACCATCTTCAGTTAATAAGTTCAGTTCAAGTGTATTGGCTGATTGTATTTCAAATTGTAAGATATATTGTGAAAATACAGAAGAAGTTAAATCAAAAAGTGGATGGGATACTAATTGGAATAACAAGAAAACTGTAGTATATGGAGTAAGTAGAGAAGAATACAAAAATATGTAGACAATGAAATAGAATTGTAATAGTTTTGATTTTATCAAATAAAAAACGAAACTTAAATTTTTACACTATTGTTTTTCGAGTGATTTTGAGGTATAATTGATATAGGGAGATAAAAAATATGGGAATATTTGATAATATGAAACAAAATATAAAGAAAAAGCAAGATGATAAGATAATGAAAAGATAAAACATAATAATAATACAGATTGATGATAATCATGTATTTGATAGTTTCAAAAATAAGAATGATGAAATTAATAGTATTATTGAAAATCCATATAATATATTTATAATATTACAAAATGACAAAAATAAATTAGAAATGATACAATATTTTTATAGATATGGTATAGATGTAGGTGGACTTAATTTACATATAGGTGAAGATAACAATAAGTGTAATCAAATTTTGCTAGAAGCAATAGAAACGCAAGAATATAAAGAACAAGTATTAGATGTAATGTATGATTTTGTAGATTTTAGTTATGAACCTATAGAAGAATTAGTATTAAGTATTATAGACAATATGCAACCTAAAAAAAGAGAAAAATTTTTACAATGCCATAATTTTAATAGTAGAATGATAGTAAAATTATATAATAAATATAATAGTGAAGGTCTTATTCAAAAATCAGATTCTTCAATGGAAGAATATTTAGCTAGTAGCGAAAGCTATCCTGCAATAATTGGAGTTAATAAACGACAGGCAAAGAAATTATTAGAATTATATGGAGATACTATGTATTCGGTCAATTTAAGTGAATGTGTAAAAAATAGCTCTGATAATGTAGGAGATTTAGAAAATATGTTAAGTAAATATTACGAAAGAATAAAAGGAGAAATTAATTCTATATTTATGACTAAGACACTTTGGAGTTATCATTATCAGAATTTAGAAATGTTTATTGGAAAATTTTCAAAAGATATAGATGAAAGAACGTTAGAGAGGGTTTTAGAAAACTATAATGAATCTTTAAAAAGAGCAGAGGAGAAAATAAAAAAGTATGAAGATGAAGAAGATAAAATAGAAGATTTTATAGAACACGATAAAGAAAATCCACAATTTTTATATGATATTGTTTGTAAATATTATGACACAAAGATTCAAGATGAAAATTTTATGCCTAAACGAATAAATTTTATAATTACTAAATTACCATTAATGGATAGATTACAATTTGTAAGAAGATATGGGGGTTCAATTACAAAGCTAGAAATAAGTGGAATTAGTAAAGAAGTGATAGGAACAGAGAATTTAGATCTAAAGAGATTTTTAGCACAATACCAAGATCTAATTTCTACACAAGATATTATTGATATTATTAATTCAGTTCCTTTTAAGCAAAGAATAGAATTAATAAAAGTATGTAATTTAGATGAGGAGCAGAAAAAGGAAATTATACAATATGCACAAAAAAATGGCGAGCAAAATGTTAGTTTTCTTGAATTAGCAGCTACTAAAGCAAAATTAAAGGAAAATAATGTAGATAAAGCAATTCAACCAGATGAAAGTAGAAAAATATTCTTTAATGGAGATATAAGAGAATGATATAACTTATTTTAAATAGAAAAAGCAAGAAAATTTTCTTGCTTTTTTATGTTTAATATTGTAAAATATAAACACAAAGAGAAAATCCAAATAACAATGAATGGAGCGAAGTAAATAAAATGAACAAAACAAAAAGAAAAATATTTGAGACATCAATGAAGTTATTTGCAGAAAAAGGATATGATGCAACAAGTATAGAAGAAATAACAGCAACAGTAGGAGTGGCAAAAGGAACACTATATTATCATTTTTCAAGTAAAGAAGAAATATTTAACTTTTTAATTGAAGAAGGAGTAAAATTATTACAAAACAGTATAGATATAAAAACAGCGAAGTTAGAAAATTATATAGACAAACTAAAAGCAATAATATTAATACAAATAAAAATAGTAAACAAATATGAAAACTTTATAACAATATTATTAAGTCAATTTTATGGAAAAGAAGCAAGAAACAAGATGTGTCAAAAACATATTTATGAATATATAGGAAAAATAGAAAAGATAGTTGAAGAAGGAATTAATGCTGGACAAATAAAAAAAGGAAATCCAAATGTAATAGCATCAGAAATATATGCGTTAATAGCATCAACATTAGTATACAAATTAAAAAACGAAGTTGATGTAATAAACCTTTATAAGGAATTTCAAAACACAATAATAGAAGGATTGAAAAGTAACAAATAAATAGGTTGGAAAATTTTCTTATGATAACAAACACATAAAAATCATGAAAAGGGGTTTTAAGATGAGAGAAGCGATACATGAATTTGAAAAATTCACAGATTTAAAAGATATGATAAATAAAACAGCTGAAAAGTTTAGTGATAAAACAGCATATATATTTAAGACAAAAGAACAGGGAAAGTTCAAAGAAATTACATATAAAGAATTTAAAAATGATATAGATGCATTAGGAACAACATTAATCAATTTAGGATTAAAAAACAAAAGAATTGCAATTATAGGGGATAACAGATATGAGTGGGGAGTATGTTATTTAGCAACAGTTACAGGAACAGGAACAGTAGTACCATTAGATAAAGCATTACCAAATAACGAGATTGAAAGTCTTATAATACGTTCAGAAGTAGAAGCAATATTTTATACAAACAAATATGATGAGATAATGAATGAATTAAAAAATAAGAAAAATACAAATTTGAAATATTTTATATCAATGGACAATGAAGAAAGTACAGAAGGAATAATATCATACAAAAAATTGATAGAAAAAGGAAAAGAATTAATAAAAAATGAAGATAGAAAATTTTTAGAAGCGGAAATTAATGCAACTGAAATGAGTATAATGTTATTTACTTCAGGAACAACTTCACAGTCAAAAGCTGTAATGTTATCACATAAAAATATAGTATGTAATTTAATGGATATAGCTGCAACAATATATGTAGATGAAAATGATAGATTTTTATCATTTTTACCATTACATCATACATTTGAATGTACAGTTGGATTTCTGTATCCAATATCAAAAGGTGCGTCAATTGCATTTTGTGAAGGATTAAGACATATAGCAGAAAATATTAAAGAATATGATATAACAGTAATGATTTCAGTGCCAGTATTATTTGAAGGAATTTGCAAAAAAGTATTAAAAGCAATAGAAGCACAAGGAAAAATGAAAACTGTAAAATTTGGTCAAACAATTTCTAGTGCATTATTAAGAGTTGGAATAGATGTAAGAAAAAAATTATTTGGACAAATATTAGAGAACTTAGGACCAAAATTAAGATTATTTGTAGCTGGAGGAGCAGCATTAGATCCTGAAACAGAAAGGATATTTAATAATCTTGGAATAACAACATATCAAGGATATGGATTAACAGAAACATCTCCAGTAATAGCTGCAGAAGATGATAAATATAGAAGAATAGGCTCTATAGGAAAAACATTCCCAAGTTTAGAAACAAAGATTATTGATGAAAATGAGGAAGGAATTGGAGAATTAGTTGTAAAAGGGCCAACAGTTATGTTAGGATATTATAATAATGATGAAGCAACTAAAGAATGTATTGATAAAGAGGGATGGTTTCATACAGGTGATTTAGCTAAGATAGATAAAGATGGTTTTATATTTATAACAGGTAGAAAAAAATATGTTATAGTATTAAAAAATGGTAAAAACATTTATCCTGAAGAATTAGAAATTTTAGTAAATAAAATTGCTGGAGTAACAGAAAGTTTTGTATATGGAAAGCCAGATGATAAAGCTGACTTTAAAATATGTGCAAAGATTGTATATGATAAAGAAATAATGAAAGATGCTTACGGATTAGAAGATGAAGAGCAGATCAAAGAAAAATTATGGCAAGAGATTAAAGCATTAAATAAAACAATGCCAGCATATAAATATATAAAAGATATTATTGTTACAGAAGAAGAGCTAATTAAGACAACAACAAGAAAAATAAAAAGACATGAAGAGATTAAGAAAATAGAAATTAAAAACTAGTTATTTATATATTAATATAAAACAAAAACATTACAACTATATTGTAACATAATTGTAATATAAATGTAATAAAAATGTAATCAAAAAAACTGCAATTTCTATTGTAGTTTTTTGTTTATTATTGTATAATCATAAAAGAGATAAAAACTTTAGAAATCAAATAGGCGTAGGATAAAGGAGGTTGTTTACAATGTCTAAGTCTGGCATAGTAAACGTGAGAATGGTAATCACGGAAGAGAAAATTTTATCAAATATAGAAAAAGTGCAAAAAATGATAAATCCAAAAAGTAAGAAGCAGATTGTGCAGTTAGAAGAAGATACTTACTTTAAAGATTTAATAGAATCTATAAAAGCGTATTTAATTGAATATCCAAAAAAGAAAAATTTTCCTGTAAGTGTGTATAAAGCTGCTTACGGCTTAGTTGAATTTGCAACAAATCAGTTTGAGGAAAATACTAAAAGAATAGAGGAATTAATTAGACAAAGAGAAAAAAATATTACATTAGCAGGACAATTAAAAGAATTAATAGAAGACATAGATAATAAAGCTGAAAGTTGGAAAGAAAATGTAAAAAAGGCTGAAGGTAATTTTGAAGAAGATATAATAGAAACATTAAATGTTCTAGGAAAATGTAAAACAAAAAAATCAGAAAATTATCTAGATGCTATTAAATTATTGAATGCTAGAGTAAGTAATTTAGAGTCTAATTTACATATAGAAATAGATATGGAAAGAATTGAAGATAGATCAAAAGCTTTAAGTTATATAGGTATTGAAGTTGCTGATGCTTTAAAAACAATACCAACACCTGTTGAAGAAGATGTTGTTGTAAAAGAAGAAATTGAAAATATTCAAGAAATAGAGGAAAATGTTCAAATTGAAGAAGAACAACAAGTTACCGAAAATGTAGAAATTATGAATGATGTTGAATTACAAGATCAATTACAACAATATATTCAAGATAATTCTTTTGATACAAAACCTTCATTATGGCAAAGATTTAAGAATAGTAAGTTTGTAAAATCTATTAAATATATAATGAAAATTAGAATTGTTATAGACTATCCAGCCCTTCCAGAGGGAAAAGGAGAAAATTATTAATAATATTGAAATTGCTGATATATAAATATTTATATATCAGCAATTTCAGTATTATTAACTTATAAAACCATTATCCTGTAACAATATATTTATAAAAAATTAGAAATTTATTGAAAAAAGTAAAAAAATTAGATATAATGTTTTAAATTGTAACAATACAAATATTTCCATTATAGGAAAGTTAAAGAGAATATAATTAAATATTTATGTATTAATAGAACTTTACTATAATAGAACAAGGAGGAATAAGCATAAATGTATGAAAATAAGGAACTAGACAAAATGCCAAGGATAAAAGTAATAGGTGTAGGTGGAGCTGGAAATAATGCAGTAAACAGAATGATAGAAGACAAAATTAAAGGAGTATCATTTTATTTGATAAATACAGAAATAGGGATTTTAAAAAGATCAAAAACAAAAAATACATTACAAATAGGTGTACAAACAACAAAAGGATTAGGAGCAGGAGCAAATGAAAATGTAGGAGAAAAATCGGCTATAGAAAATAAAGAAGATATAAAGGAAATATTACAAGGTGCAGATTTGATATTTATAACTGCAGGAATGGGAGGAGGAACAGGAACTGGAGCAGCACCAGTAATAGCAGAAATTGCAAGAGAGATGGGGATATTAACAATAGGTATAGTAACAAAACCATTTAATTTTGAAGGAAAAGCGAGACAATTAAGAGCTGAGAGGGGAATCGAAAAAATGAAAGACAGTGTTGATGATTTAATAGTAATATTAAATGATGAACTTATAAAAACAACAGACTCAAAAATAACATTAGATAAAGCCTTCTCATTAGCAGATAATGTTTTAGAAAAAGGGGTAAGAGCAATTACAGACTTATTAACAACAATAGGTGAAGTAAATATTGATTTTGCAGATATAAAAACAACAATGAATTATAGAGGGAAAGCATATATGGGTATGGGCAAAGCTTCAGGGGAGAAAAAGATTGAAGAAGCAGTAATCCAAGCAATTGAAAATCCTATAACAGAAAGTAAGATAGATGGTGCAAAAGGAGTAATATTTAATGTAAAGGGAAATGAAACCTTAAGTTTATTAGAGATTAATAGTGCAATTGGCATAATAAATGAAAAAATAAGTGATGAAGCAAATGTTATCTTTGGTACAGTTATAGATGAAAATATAGAAGACGAAGTATATGTAACAGTTATAGCAACAGGAGTTGAAGAGAAAACGAAAGTAAAACAATAAGGAGGCTAAAAATCAAATGAAAAGACTACTGACAATAATAAGTATATTATTAATAATTTTTATAGGAATGTTTATATATAAAATCAATAAAAATAAAATAGATGTAACAGCTTCAGAAGTTGAAAATATAGAAGAATATATTTCTAATATATATATGTGGAAAGAAATAACAAATGAAGCATTACCAAAATTTGATGATATTAATAATGCACCAGAGCTATGGTTATGGGAAGTAGTTAAAAAGAATTTAGAAGAATATGAATTAACATATGAACAAATAAATGGAAAAGCAAAAGAGATATTTGGAGAGAATTTAAGTAAAGCATTTCCTATACAAGGAACAGAGTATATTATATATGATAATTATAAAGAAAAATATTATGTAACTGGAATAGGCTTAGATGCAGAAGATGATTCTTTTTTAATAAATAAGATACAAAAGAAAAATGATATATATAAAGTTGAAATTATAGAATATATAGAAGATTATAGTAATGCAATAAATCCTGAAAGTAATAATGATGTATATGATGTAGATATTAAAAATTTAAGAGATGAAAAAATTGCAACAATAAAAAGTAATGAAAACGAGACAAAGGCAATTGAAATTGTAAAGAAAAATACAAATAAATTTACAAAAAAAATAATAAATTTGAGTAAAGATTCAAAAGGAAAAATATTTGTGAAAAGTGTGGAATAAAGTTAATAAACACTTAGATAGAATTCATTCTTTTAAGCTAATATTATTTAAATTTAGATAGAAGGGTCAAAGTAATGTTAGATACATTAAAAACGTGTAAAATTTGTCCACATAATTGTGGAGCAAATAGACAAGAAGGAAAAGTTGGAAGATGTAAATCAAAGAATACAGTAAAAATTGCATTATATTCAATACATAATTTTGAAGAGCCTTGTATAAGTGGAAAAAATGGATCAGGAACAATATTTTTTTCAAATTGCAATTTAAATTGTATATTTTGCCAGAATTATGAAATAAGTCAACAGGGAAGAGGAAAAGAAATTTCAATACAAGAATTAGCTGACATTTTTATCAATCAACAAGAAAATAATGTAGAAAATATAAATTTAGTAACACCAACAAGCTATGTTCCACAAATAATTGAAGCATTAAAAATTGCAAAATGTAAAGGGTTAAAAATACCAATTGTTTATAATACAAATGGTTATGAAAAAGTGGAAACTATTCAGATGTTAAAAGGATATATAGATATATATTTGCCAGATCTAAAATACTCAGATAACTTATTAGCAAAACGTTTATCAAATGTGGATAACTATTTTGAAATTGCAACTGATTCTATAAAAGAAATGTATAAACAAGTAGGACAGGCTATTTTTGATGAAAATGGTATGATGAAAAAGGGGGTTATTATAAGACATTTGGTTTTACCAAACCATATTTTAAATTCAAGAAGGGTTTTAAAGTGGATTAATGATAATTTACCTAAATGTTATGTAAGTGTTATGGCTCAATATTTTCCTACATATAAGGCTAAGGACATTCCTGATATTAATAGAAAATTGTCTAAAAAAGAGTATAAAAGTATAGAAAATTATTTATATAGATTGAATTTAGAAAATGGATATATTCAAGAACTTGGGGAACATGAAGAAGAATATGTTCCAAAGTGGAAGTTTTAAAAATTTAAGTTTCGGTTTTTTGCAAAAATATATTATTAAGAAAAAAAGATATATATTTAAAACATATAAACCAAAATTATAAATAGTTAGGAGGAGGCACATGGAAATTAAAGTTATTGCTTCAACAAAAGTGGGTCATAGTTTAACAAAAGAGGAGGCACTTGATTTTTCAGGTAAATCTGCAGGGATATGTTATTTGCCAGATACATTGGAAATGTTGTTTTCTGAATCTCCAGAAAAAACACAAAGGAGAGTAAAAGGCAATTTAGAATCTGGACATCATAGTGTATTTGGACATCCAACATATAATCTAAGTTTAGAGGGAATACCAAAAATACTAGCAATGATATTAAATAATGAAAAAATTTATAATACTTCAGAAAAATCAGCTAGATATACTAAAATGGAACCCTCAGAACAAGAAAAAGTGTTATATGAAAAATGGATAGAAATTTTCAAAAATGTAATTAGTAAAGAATATCCAAACTTTGATGAAAAAAGAGTAATAAAATTAGCTCAAGAGAATGCTAGATATTTAATAAGCGTATTTACACCTGCAACGATTATGGAATATACAGTAAGCTTTGAACAATTAAATTTTATAATTAGCTGGTTTGAAGATTATATAGAAAATGAAAAAGATAATTCATTCTCTATAAAATTAAAAAGTGCAATGAAAGATTTTTTAAATAATTTAATGCATTTAAAGGTAGAAGGATTAAACCCTAGAGTAAAAGGAACAACATTATCTTTATTTGCAAAAAGAGATAGAAAAGAAGAATTTGGAGAAAATTATTGCACAACATATTTAGCTAGTTTTTCACAGTTGGCACAGGCACAAAGACATAGAACATTATCATATGAAATGACTTTATTAGAAAATGCCCAATACTATGTACCAAAAATAATAAAAGGTACAGACTTAGAAAATGAATGGATTGAAGATATATCGTCATTGCGAGATTATTATCCCCAAGGTATGTTAGTAAAAGTCAATGAAAGAGGAACAATTGAAAATTTTGTATTGAAATGTACAGAACGTTTATGTGGAGCTGCACAACTGGAGATAATGGAGCAAACTAAATACACAATGAATAAATATTTAAATTCTGTCAAAGAAGATGTAGGCTTATATGAGTATTTATTAAAATACTCAAAAGGAGCAAGATGTACATTCACAAATTGGAAATGCAATTCACCATGTATATTTGGTGGAATAAATGCTATGAATAGAAAAATATAAATTAAAACATAGCGATAATTGATTTATAGGCTATGGCTTATATATCAAAAATAATATAATAAATGTTATAAATATAGATTGGAGAAAACATATGTTAAGTATAATAGTAGCGAAAGCAAAAAATAATATAATAGGAAAAGATAATCAAATGTTATGGAAAATACCAGATGATTTAAAAAGATTTAAAGAAAGAACAGTAGGACATACAATAATAATGGGAAGGAAAACATTTGAATCATTAGGAGGAATTTTACCTGATAGAAAGCATATCATACTAAGTAGAAATCCTGACTTTAATATAGATTCAGATTATGTAAAAGTAGTACATTCATTATTAGAATTACAAGAATATATAGAAAGTGAAGAAGAAAACTTTGTAATAGGAGGAGCAATAATTTATAATCTATTAATGCCATATGCAAAAAAAATGTATGTAACACAATTAGATAAAGTTTATGAAGGAGATACACTGTTTCCTAAAATAAATGAAGAAGAGTGGAAAGAAGTTTCTAGAGAAAAAGGTCCCAATGATGGAATTAATGATTTTAATTATGAGTATATAACATATTTAAAAAAATAATATAGAGACATATTTATTGGTTATAATAGTTTATGAGGAGATTTTTATGATTGAAAATCAAAATGAAAAGAGAAAAGATTACATAAATTGGGAAGAGTACTTTATGGCGATAGCAAAACTTTCAGCAATGAGAAGTAAAGACCCTTCAACACAAGTTGGAGCATGTATAGTTAGTAATGATAATAGAATTTTATCAATTGGATATAATGGAGCACCAAATGGTTTTTGTGATGAAGATTTTCCATGGGGAAGAGAGGGAGAAAATTTAGATACAAAGTATCCATATGTATGCCATGCAGAGCTAAATGCAATTTTGAATTATAGAGGAAATAAAAAAGATGTAGAAAATGCATGTATATATGTAGATTTATTTCCTTGTAATGAATGTGCTAAAATTATAATTCAGTCAGGAATAAAAGAGGTAATTTATTTATCTGATAAATATGCAGATTCTGAAAACAATATTGCTGCTAGAAGATTATTTGATAAATGTGGTGTTAGATATAGAAAAATACAGATTGATGAAGAAAAAGAAATTATAATTAAATTAAAATAAAGCATTTATGACAAATGCTTTATTTTAGTTCTATTACAGTAACTCCCATTTCACCTTCACCATAAGTGCCTAATCGGAAAGATTTTACATGAGGATTACTTTTTAAAAATTTATGAATTCCTTCACGCAATTTTCCAGTTCCTTTACCATGAACAATTCTTGCAGTTTCTAATTTTGCAAGTGAACAATCATCTAAAAATTTATCAACAACAAATATAGCATCATCAACAGTTAAACCAATAACATTAATTTCAGATTTTGCATTTCTTGTTTTGGAAACAGAATTATAAGAAACTGAAGATGTTGATTTTTTAGTATTATTATTGACTTTTTGGAGGTATTTTATATTTACAGTTATTTTCATATTTCCAATTTGAACTTGAACATCATTAGATTTAGATATATTAGAAACAATAATACCTTCTTTTCCAACAGTTGTTACAAAAACACTCATATTTATTTTAATATCTTTAGGTTCTAAAGAATTAATTTTAATAGTAGGTTCTTTATTTGTAGACATTTTTTTAATATCATTGTTTAAATTATTTCTTAAATTGTTTAATTCACTGTTAGAAGCAGTTTTGTTCATTTTAGAAATAATCTCATTTGCTTCTTGTTTTGCATTAAGAAGAATATCTCGAGCCTTAATTTTTGCATTATTAATTATATCTTTTTCTTGTTCTAATAAATTTGAATTATCTCTTTCTAAAGATTTTCTTAAATTTGTAACTTTTTCTAACTCATTAGAGATATTAGCTTTTTCTTTTTCAATTCTAGATTTGTTGTCATATATATTTTTTAAAAGTTCCTCAAAATCAATATCTTTTTTGCTTAGATTAGATTTAGCTGTATTTATGATTTTTTCTGATAATCCTAGTTTTTTACTTATTTCAAAAGCATTACTTTTACCAGGTACACCAATTAAAAGATGGTAAGTAGGAGAAAGAGTATTTATATCAAATTCTACAGAAGCATTTTCAAATCCATCTGTTACTAAAGCAAATTTTTTTAATTCTTGATAATGAGTTGTTGCAACTGTTAAAGCTCCTTTTGTATAAAAGTAATTTAAAATGCTAGTTGCAAGTGCTGCTCCTTCAATAGGATCAGTACCTGAACCTAATTCATCAACTAAAATTAAAGAGTTTTCTGTTGCATTATTAGCGATATCAACAATATTTTTTATATGTGATGAAAATGTACTCAAAGAATCAGAGATACTTTGATCATCACCAATATCAGCAAAAACGTTATCAAAAACATATATTGAGGAATTTTCATTAGCAGGTATATTAAGACCACTACATGCCATACATGTAAGCAATCCAATTGTTTTTAATGTAACTGTTTTTCCACCAGTATTTGGACCTGTTATTACTAAACTTGAAAAATCTTTTCCTAATGTTAATGAAAATGGAATAGCTTCTTTTGGATTTAATAATGGATGTTTTGCATTGTTTAATATAATTATTTTATCATCATTTAGTTTTGGTGTTATCCCATTAATAGATTTTGAATATTTTGCTTTAGCGAAAATAAAATCCAAAATTCCTATTGTATTAATATTTGTTCTTAATTCAGATATATAAGGACAAAATAAATTTGTTAATTCTTGTAAAATTTTTTCTATTTCTTGAGTTTCCTCAATTTTTAGATTTGCAAGTTCATTGTTCATTTCAAATATAGAAATAGGTTCAATAAAAATTGTTGAACCAGAACTTGAAATATCATGTACAAATCCTTTAATTTGTGTTCTATATTCTTCTTTAACAGGTATTACATATCTATCATTTCTTATTGTAATTACATTTTCTTGTATATATTTAGCATGTGATGAAGAATGTATAAAATCATTTAATCTTGATTTTATGTTTTGTTCTATTCTTTTTTGTGTTTTTCTTATATTTATTAAAGTACTTGATGCATTATCATCAATTGTGTTTTCTTCAGTAATGCTTTTTTTAATTTTTTCAATAATAGAAGTATTTGTATATAATTTGGAAAATTCACTTTCTAAGTAAGGATATTTGCTTGTATTTACATGTTCTACATAAAAAAATTTTTTTAAGTTGTTACATATAATTAGTATTTTTGTTAGTTGTAATATTGATTGTATTGAAAGTGTTCCATATGATTCAAGTATTTTTAAGTTTATTGTATTATCTTCTATTTCGTCAATTGGCGGTATTCCATTTTTGTATATGATTTGTACTGCTTCATCTGTTTCGTTAAGCAAATTTTTTACTTTTTCTTTATTGTTTATAGGTATTAATTGTAAGCTTTTTTCTTTTCCTATATATGTTATGGCATTTTTTGAAAGTTCTTGTTGTATTCTATTATATTCAAGTTTTTCTAAGTTAGTATTCATTTTGTGTTCTTTCCCTTCTTTTTAAATGTGTTTTTATTATAACATTTTAGCTAAAATTTTTCTATAAAAAAAATAAAAAAGTATTGACAATGATAAAAAAATAGTTTATACTTATTAATGCATTGAGCAATATAATTGAATAGCATGCTCCCTTAGCTCAGTTGGTCAGAGCAACCGGCTCATAACCGGTGGGTCCAAGGTTCGAATCCTTGAGGGAGCACCAAAAAAGATAATTCTTTGGAATTATCTTTTTTTATTATTATTTGTAAGTGTTTTAATTGGGTTATTATTAATAAATTACTATACAAAATGTCTTAGGGAAACTAAAAATGTTTTTCTCTTGACAATATGTTTTATAAGTGGTATACTAGAATACTAGAACAGTATACTAATATATATTGTGAAAAAATATTGATAATGACAGGAAAATACAAGGAGGTGTAAAATTAATTGAAAAAAGAACAAATAATAGAAGTAGCAAGAGAACTATTTCATCAGTTTGGTTTTAAAAAAGTATCAATGGATGAGATTGCACAAAAAGCAGGGGTAACTAAAAAAACGATCTATATGTATTTTGGAAGTAAAGAAGAATTATTAAAATATTTTATACAAGAAGAAATCGAAAATATGAAAGAAATAGTAGAAGAAATAGAAGGAAAGAATTTAGAATTTTTTCAAGGAATAAATGAGACAATATATAAACTTTTAAAATATAAAAAAGAAAGAAACTTCTTAAAAATAATATCAAAGGAAGCTGAATGGTTAAAAAATCCAATAATAATACAAAATTTAAAATTAATTGATGAGCAAATTCAAAACTATATAAAAAGCAAATTAAAAATTGCAAAAGAAAAAGGATATATACAATATGAAGATCTAGAAATTACAACATATTTAATTTATAAAATGTATATAGCATTAATATTTGAATGGGATGATAAAAATAAAGAATTAGATGAACAAAAGATAGCCAATAGTATATCAAAAATTTTAATAAAAGGTTTAAGGAAGGAAGTTGAATAAGATGAAAAAAGAAAAAATTATGAAAATTGTAATTTTTATAGTAGTACTATTAATTCCAATAATATATAGTTTTTTTTATTTAAAATCATATTGGAATCCATATGGAGATTTATCAGGAGTTAACCTTGCAGTAGTTAATTTAGATGAAGGTCATAATGGAGAAAATCAAGGAGAAGAATTTGTAAAAGAATTAAAGAATAGTGGAACATTTAATATATGTGAAGTAACATTTGAAGAATCAACAAAAGGAATGCAAGAAGGAAAATATTATGCAACTATAACAATACCAAGTAATTTTACCAAATGTCTAAATAGTGCTTCAACATCAAATAAACAAATAGCAACAATTACATATAGTCCAAATCAAGCAACAAATTATTTAGCAACACAAATAATAAATAGTGGAATGAAAACAATAGAAATAAGTTTAAAAACAAAAATAGATAGTAAAATTGTAGGAACATTATCAAATAAATTAGAAGAAGTTCCAAATAGTTTAAATAAGATTTCAGATGGTGCTGAAGAAATCTTAGAAGGATCACAAAATTTAAATAATGGATTAAAACAAATAAATGATGGAACATCAAAATTAAATGAAAGTTATACAGAATTTGATAATGGTGTGGATTCAGCATATGAAGGAAGTAAATCATTAGATAATGGAATTAGCCAAGTGAATTCAGGTGTAGGCACATTGTCAGATGGTACAAAGTCTTTAGATACAGCTATTAATCAAATAAATAAAGGTATAGAAGCATTATCTGAAAAAGGAAATGAAGGAATAGAAGCATTGGCAACAGGAATAAATGAGCTAAATCAAGGAGCTAACAACTTAAATCAAGGAGTTTCAACATATGTAAGTGGTACTAATCAATTAGCAAATGGAGCTATTCAATATGTTGATGGTACAACAAAATTATTAACTAATGTTGAAAATTATATAAATAATGTAGATACAGTCAATGGAGGAGTTAATCAATTATTGAATTCAATAATTCAATATAGTAATGTGAGTGATGATCCAACAATAAAAGCAATGGCACAAAATGCACAGAAAATAATAAGTACAAATGAACAAATTACAAATGCAGGCAAACAAATAAAATCAGGAACAACAAAAATAACATCATCAAATTCAACAATAAATACAGGAGCAGAACAATTATTGCAATCAGGAAATATTGTAAAAAATGGAGCAAGTGAACTTTATAATGGTACACAGAAATTAGCACAAGGAACAAAAGACTTAACAGCAATAACAGGTGGAGTATCAAATTTAAAGAATGCATTATTAAAGGTTAAAGAAGGAACACATACATTAAAAATAGGTGTAAATACTTTAAGCACAGGTACTACATCATTGAAATTAGGAAGTAAAGATTTGAATAATGGATTAAATAAATTAAACAATAGTTCAAAAGAGGTAAAATCAGCACTTAATACTTTAGATAATGGAACAAAATATGCACATGAAGGAAGTTTACAATTAGTAAATGGAGTACAAACATTTAATACAGAAATTGAGAAAGGAATAGAAGAAACAAATGAAGAATTAAAGAATTTAGAAGGAATTGAAGAGTTCGCAAAAAGCCCTGTAGAATTTAAAACAGAAGAGTATGGTCAAGTAGATTCATATGGAATTGCATTTACACCTTTATTTTTATGTATAGGATTATGGGTAGGAGCATTAATGGCTTATGTTGTATTCTATTATGATCAAAAAAATAGATTTGGAATATTTGGAAGCAATACTAAAAATCATATTTTACAAAATATTCTATATATTGCAATTGGAATAGTAGAAGGAATTATCACAGGAGCATTATTAAAATTAGGATTGGGATATGAAGTTCAAAATATTATTTTATATTATTTTGCAAGTGCATTAATAGGTGTTACATTTATGTCTATTATACAATTTTTAATTAAAAATTTTGGAGATGTAGGAAAATTTTTAGCACTAGTGATATTGGTGTTACAATTAGCAGCATCAGGAGGAACATTCCCTATAGAAACAATTGATAAAGTTTTCCAAACTATAACACCATATTTACCAATGACTTATGCAATTAAATTATTAAAAGAAATTTTAGTTCCTACAGCAAGTGATTTTAAAGGTCAATATATTGCAATTTTAATTGGAATAAGTGTTGCAATTTTAGCTATAATGTTTATAATAGATGTAATAAGATTAAAACAAAAAGATAATAAGACAAGTAATTAAATTTATTTTTATGTATAAAATT
>CAPNAQ010000022.1 GCA_948663505.1 uncultured Clostridia bacterium
TTATTATATAATATGTCTTAAATTAACACTTCTTTTTCTTCTACAATCTTACATATTAAATCTGCTGTTTTTTCTACACCTAAATTATCGCTATTAATACAAATATCATAATTTGAATTATTTTTCCATTCTTTATCTGTATAATATTTATAATGATTTGCTCTTAATTTATCAATTTTCTTTATTTCTTTTTCTGCTGTATCTTTTTCAAAACCATAAATTTCAGTTGCTCTTTTTATCTTATCTTTCATATCACTATATATAAACACTTTTATAACATTTTTTCTATCTTTTAAAATAAAATCTGAACATCTACCAATAATTACACATGATTCTTTATTTGCAACTTCTTTTATTAATTCTGCTTCTTTTACAAATAATTCATCTGCATTACTTAATCCAAAATAATATCCACTGTTTAAACTGTCTATAAAACTTCTTTTTTGTTCACTATCTTCTATATAATCTTCAGATAATCCTGTTTCTTTTGATACTTTTTGAATAAAATCTTTATCATAAAATTTAATTCCTAATTTATCTGCAATTAATCTTCCTATGTATCTACCACCTGATCCATATTCTCTTGATATCGTAATTATTATATGTTTACTTATCTTATTTTCTATACTTGTATCATCAACTAATGCTCCACTTTTTGTTGTATTTTTATTTAAATTTTTTACTTCTATTATTAATAAACTTAAGGAAAGTATAAATGCTATTCCATCTGCTACTGCTCCAGCATATAAGATTCCCATAAGTCCAAAAATATTACTTAATATAAACATTGCTGGAATTAAAAATAATATTTGCCTTGATAATGATAAAAGTGCACTTCTACTACTTTTTCCAATTGCTTGGAAGAAAATTCCTGCTGGCAATTGTATTCCATTAAATATACATAATAATAGGTATATTCTAAATGTTAAACATGCAAATTCTATGTAATTGCTATCACCATTACCAAAAAGTAATATTAATTTATCTGGTATTGTTTGGAATAAAATAAATGATATCACCATAATTACAATACTTAATCTTAATACTATTTTTAATGCTTCTTTTACTCTATCAAATTTCTTTGCACCATAATTGTATCCAAATATTGGTTGTGCTCCTACTGCAATCCCAATTACTATACTATACAAGATTTGACTTACTTTCATAACAATTCCTAAAACTGTGATTGGTATTTCAGATCCATATTTTGTTTCCATTCCATATTTTCCAAGTAAGTTATTTTCTACAGCCATAACAAATACAAAGCTCATTTGAGTGATAAAGCTACTAATTCCTAATGATGTTACTTTTTTCCCTATATTAAATTTAGGTTTTATTGATTCTTTGCTTAATGTTATTGATTTAAATTTTCTAATATACATTGTGTTTAATAAAAATGTAACAAATTGACTAATTATAGTTGCTATTGCCGCTCCTTCTACTCCTTTTTTTAATACAAATATAAAAATTGGATCTAAAATGATATTTAATATAGCTCCTATTATCATAGACATCATAGCAAATTTAGGACTACCATCAGATCTTATTATAGAATTTAATGTTGTTCCTATCATTACAAATGGTAATCCTATTGCAATAATTTTCCCATAATTCATTGCATATTCTTTTAAATTTTCAGTACATCCAAATAAATTTAACAGTTGTGGTAAAAATATTAATGTTATTGCAGTAAATATTAATGATGTTATAAGAACTAATATAATTCCATTTCCAACACCTCTTGCAGCTTCTTCTTTTTTCTTTTCCCCTAATTTTAAACTTAAATATGCTGATGCTCCATCTCCAAACATTAATGAGAATGCTAATGCTATTACTGATATTGGAAATACTACATTAGTTGCTCCATTTCCTAACATTCCTACACCTTGTCCAATAAATATTTGATCTACTATATTGTATAATGAATTTACTAACATTGATATTATACATGGTATTGAAAATGTTCGTATTAGTTTTCCTATTTTTTCTGTTCCTAATAAATTTTCTTCTTTTTCCAATTTTTTCTCCTTCTTTCTAGTATAATCCTTGCATTTAGGAAATACTTATTTTTCAAAATCATCCTTTCTACTTAAAAAAATCATAAATATTTAAATATCTTTAAAATTTCACTCATATTTTACTATTTATGTAAAACATTCTTTTAATCTAAATTTATTTATCATTTCTTTAGTTGCAAATCCCTTGCTATCTACTTATTGTATATATGAGCTTTTTTAATTCTTCTTTTGATATTTCATATTAAATTTTTAAATCTTTTACTTCATTTTCCATGTTCTCAATTTCTTTTAAACTATATATAGTTTAAAACATTTGTTTGAAATTGTCAAGTGTTTTTGTTATTTTTTATAATATTCTCTAATATTCTTTTAAATCATATTTTATGAGTTTTTCTCCATCATAATTAAATTTTAATGTAAAAAATGTATTATCCTTTTGAATTTTTTCTACAAATATTTTATCTCCTTCCCATGTATTTAATTCTACAACTTTATCTTTTTGAATCCATTGTAAATCTCCCTCATTGCATTCTATTAGTTCTCCTGTAAAATCATTTGAAGTAAATACATACATGTATTCTGTTTCCCAATTTGTAGATACATATGTTACTATGCATCTTAATTTATAAGTATTAATAGTAAGTCCTGTTTCTTCTTTTACTTCTCTTATAATACATTCTTCTGGGCTTTCTCCATCTTCAAATTTTCCACCTATTCCTAACCACTTATCTTTATTTATATCATTTTTCTTTTTAGTTCTATGTAACATTAAATATTTTCCATCTTTTTCTATATAACATAGCGTTGAAAGTATCATTTTATTTTTCCTCATTTCTTATAAATCTATATATGTCTCCCCAATTATTTACTTCTTTTATGTATTTGTTTTCTTCTAACTTTACTAAATTTGTATCTCTAAAATATAATGTTTTTATATTATTGTCTGCTAATTTCTTTATAATTCTCCAGTCATCATCAATCATAATATCTACATTTTCATTTTTGCATACTTCTAATTTATCATCAATTTTCCAATAATATTTATCAAAATCAATATTATTTTCTTCTAATAATCTTATTGCATCATCTTTCATTTCTTTAACAAATCCACCTCTAGCAGTAATAACTACAAATTCGTGTCCTTGCTTTTTTAGTAGATTATATACTCCTATAAATCCTGACATTAGATTACTTTCTTTTGATACTGTCAAAAAATATTTTTCAATAAATTCTTTTTCTTGTTCTTTATTCCAATTATATCTCGCTTGAAATTTTGGTTCTTCCTTATTTGTTAAATTATTTCCTTTTAAAGTGTCTATGTCAAATATTTCTTCATAAGTTCTAAAAGTTGTTTCACTGTCTATAACAACTCCATCTAAATCTATTCCTATTTTCATTACTTCCTCCAAATTTATATTGTTTTTACTACTTTCTTTACTTTTTTAATAAATTCTTCTTTATTTGATAATGCTTGTCTTAATTTATCTAAAGCTTTTTCAAATTCTTTATCTTCTAAATATACTTTTGCATAACCATTTTCTCCATATTTTTCTGTTAAATGCAGATAAACTCTTTCTATTTGTTCTTCTTCAGATAATCCTACATAATTTCTCTTTCCATAAGAATATGACCTTCTTATAGTATTATCTATATCAATAATTGTTCTATCTGCTGTACTTATTATTTTTCCATATATAGTTCTAGGTTCATGGTTACTAGAGGCTCTATGATCTTCTATTGCTTCTTTAATTATAATTATTTGCTCATCTGTAAACCATTGTCTTATTTTTTCATCTTGCATAAACATTTTAGCTGATATAATTTCATGTGTATTTCTATCTATATAATGTCCTAAATCATGATATGAAGCTATTGTATAAACCATATCCAAATCAACATCATATTTTTTTGCTAATTCTAAACTTCTTTTTATTACTGTTTTAATGTGATTTATTCCATGTCCTTCTTCATTTTTATTATATAATGGAAAAATTTCATTATATATATATTGAATTAATTCATTATTCATTAATTAATTTCCTCCAAATCATTATCTACATCTAATATGTTTTCTTGTTCATCTATTACATTAAAAAATATATGTTTGTCTATATGTTGTAAAAATTCATTATACTCTATTCTTTTATAATTTTTCTACATAATTTTCTTCTTAAAATCTTTTCCTTAAAAAATAATCTATTGTTCCTGGTGGACAATCTTCAAAAGTTGCATAAACATTGTATCCCCTTTTTTCATAGAAACCTCTTGCTTGAAAACTCCAAGTTTCCATTCTAATTCCTAATAAATTATTCTTTTTTGTATATTCTTCTATTTTATTTATAATTTTTGTACCTATTCCGCTCTTTCTATGCTCTTTTTCTATCCATAATTGGTCTAAAAAATACCAATTCCATTCAATATAACCTACTGCTCCACCAATTAATTTTCCATTGTCATCACTCCAAAATTACAATAATTTGTCTTTGTTGGAATTTCTTCTGTATTTTTTAATATCCATTAACAATTTTCTCTATTAAACTTATGTAAATTCATACTTATAAATTTTTCAAAGTTTGAATCTTCAATATTTTTTACTTCCATAATTCTCCTAATCATTTTCAATTATTTCTACTAATATTCCATCTGGATCCTGTATAAAGAAGTATGGTTTTCCTAATCTTCCAACTTTTTTCATTTTATTTACCAAACTTGCTCATATCAATGTTTACAAGTTTTACATCTCAGATGTTCCTATCTTATACTCAATATCCTCCATATCAGGAAATATCTCTTTAACCCTTTTTAAAGTAATCATTAAAGTTTTAGGCTGTGGATTCTTTTTATGATCTGACAATAATTTTTGTGTATAACAATTAGGAGCTGTTTTAAATAGTAAGTATCTATTTCTAACATAAGTATAATAAATCTGATAACCATTATTCAAATCTTCCCACATCATTTCAAAAGTATATTTCTCTTCCATATTACTCTCCTTTATTTTAGTTAAAATTCTTGCCCTTTTAGTTAAAATTTCTATTTTATCATATTACTAAATTCTTCTTCTGATATTATCTCAACACCCAAACTTTGAGCCTTTGTAAGTTTACTTCCTGCTTCTTCACCAGCTAGTACATAATCTGTCTTTTTAGATACTGAACTTGATGTTTTTCCACCAAATTTTTCTATAATATCTTCAGCTTCTTTTCTCGTATACCTTTCTAAACTTCCTGTTAATACAAAAATTTTACTATCAAATCTATTATCTGTATTTTCTTCTTCTATGCTTACAGTATTAACTCCTGCATCCTTCAATTTTTCTATTAAATCTTTTGTTTGATCTTGGATAAAAAATTCTTTTATACTATTTGCCATTACTTCACCAATATCATTTATTTCACTTAATTCTTCAAAACTTGCTTTTGATAAATTATCTATTGTTTTATATTTTCTTGCTAATAATTTTGAAGCTTTTCCTCCTACATGTCTAATTCCAAGTGCAGTTATTAATCTATACAAATCATTTTGTTTACTTACATTTATACTATCTATTAGGTTTTGTGCAAATTTTTTTCCATTCTTTTTTAGTGAGGCTACATCTTCAAATTTTAATTCATATATATCTGATATATTACTAATTAAACCTTTATCTAGCAATTGTTGAATAATATTTTCGCCTAAACCATCTATGTTCATTGCTTCTCTTGATACAAAATGTACTAAGTTTCTAAATAATTTTGCAGGACATTCTATTCCTGTACATCTTATTGCTGCTTCTCCTTCCTCTCTGATAGCTTCTGCACCACATACTGGACAAATTCTTGGCATTTCAAAATCATGTTCTTCTCCTGTCCTTTTTTCCTTTATTACTTTTACTATTTCAGGTATTACATCTCCTGCTTTTTGAATTACTACTGTATCTCCAATTTTTATTTCTTTTTCTTTTATAAAATCTTCATTATGAAGTGTTGTTTTTGAAATTGTTGAACCTGCAACTTTTACTGGTTCTAGTATCGCCATTGGGGTTATTACTCCTGTTCTTCCAACTTGACATATTATATCTTTTAGTTTGGTCTCTTTTGTTTCAGGTGGATATTTATATGCAATTGCCCATCTTGGAGTTTTTACTGTTGTTCCTAATATTTCTCTGAATTTTAAATTATCTACTTTTATTACTGCTCCATCTATTCCAAATGCAAATGTTTCTCTCATTTCTCCTATTTTTCCTATTGCTTTTTTTATTTTTTCCAAACTAGTACAATATATACGGATAGGGTTTACATTAAATCCTTGTTTTTCTAAATATTCTAATTCTTTAAAATGTGAGTTAAATTCTTTTCCTTCTATTTTTTGTACATTAAAAATATATATGTCTAGAGGTCTTTTTTCTGTTATTTTACTATCTAATTGACGAAGTGATCCAGCAGCTGCATTTCTTGCATTTGCAAATAATTCTTCTTCATTTTCTTGTCTCTCTTGATTCATCTTCTCAAAGTCTTCTTTTGCAATAAATACTTCTCCACGAACTGTTATATCTATTTTATCTGCTATTTCAATAGGTATTGTTTTTACTGTTTTTAAATTTTGGGTTACATCTTCTCCAACTAGCCCATTTCCTCTTGTTGCTCCTCTTATAAATTTACCATTTTTATATTCAAGTGCAGCTGATAATCCATCTATTTTTGTCTCAACTACATATTTTACATCTTCTATTCCATTTTCTTCTGCTTTTTTTCTTATTCTTTCATAAAATTCATCGATTTCATCTAAATTAAATATATCTTGCAAACTTTGTAATGGTACTTCATGTGTTACTTTTTTAAATCCATCTTTTACATGTCCACCTACTTTTTGTGTTAATGATTCTTTACTTTTAAATTCAGGATTTTCATTTTCTAAATTTCTCAATTCCACCATCAACATATCATATTCAAAATCAGAGATTTCTGGCTTATCTTCATCATAATACCTTTGAGCATAATATTCTGTTTTTTTCCTTAATTCTTCTATCCTATTTTTTATTTCTTGTTTTTCCATTTGTGCTTTTTCCCTTCACTTGTCTATATCTTATTTTCCTTATTATATACAACAATTAAAAAAAAATAAAGAAATTTTTTAAAATTTCTTTATTTTATATCCTTAAACTTGCTTTGCAAAAATTATTGTTCTTTGATCATTACTTGCATCTGTACATGTTGACAATGTTAATTCCGCTAAACCATTTGTATCTCTGGTATAAAAAGATGTATCTGTTGATAAAGCTTCAAATTTGCTATATACCTCATATGTAACACTTTTTCCTCTAAAATCTGTTACATATATTTTATCTCCATTATTTAGTTTCTTTAAATTTGAAAAGAATAATCCGTTTCTATAATTATGTCCTCCTATTACCATGTTTCCTGGTAAGTTTAAATTATCTCCACTAGGATAATATATTACAACTCCTGTTTCTAAAGCTTTTGATGACATTTCTTCTAATATTGGATATTCAAAATTTATTTTTGGAATTCTCATTGTCCCTGCAACTGTAAAACCTTGGTATTTTTTCTTTGTTGATGTTGACGAACCTGTTCCAGATGGACCTGATGGTGTTGATTGCAATCCTCCTGATGTTATATTCCCTTCAATCCCTTCTCCTGTATTTGTTCCTATATCATTCTTTTCTTCAGATGTTATATCTCCTTGAAAATTTTCAACAAATTCAGATGCTTGTTTCGTTATAAAATATTTTTGATAATAATCATACCCTAAAAATGCTAATAATCCTAATATTGCTACTATTACAATAATTAATATAATAGTTAATACTTTACTATATTTACTCTCAAACATAACTTTTACCTCCGTACTACTTAAACTCTATTTATATTATAACATAATTTTAGGTTTTTTACAAACATTTCTGCTTTTTAAGTTTCAGTTTGCCTACATAAATTTTACACTAATATTTCACAAGTTTTTTATTTATTTTAAGTTTATTTATTATTTTTTAATATTATAAATTGTAACTCTAAATTTCATTTATTTTGTATCTATAATTTTGTCTCCAAATTTTGCACCTGCTAAAATATGAAAATGTAAATGCATTACTTCTTGTCCTGCATCTTTTCCACAATTAACAATTACTCTATAACCATTATCTTTAAATCCTTTTTCTTCTGCTATTTTATTTATAACTCCATATATTCTTCCAACAATAGCTTCATCATCTTTTTCCATATGTGCCAATGATGTAATATGTTTTTTAGGTATAACTAATATATGAATTGGCGCAGCTGGATTTATATCATTAAATGCTAATATTTCATCATCTTCATATACTTTGCTTGATGGTATTTCACCTTTTATTATTTTACAAAATAAACAATCTTCCATATTATGGTTCCTCCATTAAAATTAATTCTTAAAACTTATTTTTTAATCTCATTGTTTGACACCTAAATTTTGATTATAATATTTAGTTCTCTAAAACTGCTTTTATTCTTCTAATTCCTGCTGAACTTGCTTCCTCTTTCTTAATTTTAAATTTTCCTAATTCTCTAGTATTTTTTACATGTGGTCCTCCACATAATTCTTTTGAAATGTCTCCAATTGAGTATACTGTAACTACATCAGGATATTTCTCTATAAACATACATTCAGCTCCTGATTTAACAGCTTCTTCTTTTTTCATTTCTTCTACTGTTACATCTATTCCTTGTTGTATCCAATCATTTACTAAGTTTTCTATATCTTGTTTTTCTTCATCTGTTAATTTGTGATCACAGTTAAAGTCAAATCTCATTCTATCTACAGTAATATTAGATCCTCTTTGATGTGTATCTTCTCCTAATATTTTCTTTAATGCTGCATTTAATAGATGTGTTGCAGTATGATAAGCTATTGTTGTATCATTTTGTTCTGCTAATCCACCCTTAAATTTTTGTTCTGATCCTTGTCTTGATCTTTCTTGATGTTCTTTAAATAGTTCTTCAAATTTTTTAATATCTACTGTCATTTCATGTTCTTCTGCAAGCTCTTTTGTTACTTCTGGTGGAAATCCATATGTATCATATAATTTGAATACTATTTGTCCATCTATTTTATTTTTTCCTTGATCTTTTGTTTTATTCATTTCTTTTTGAAACTCTTTTTCCCCATGTGTAAGTGTTTTTACAAATTTATCTTTTTCTTCAATTATTGTTGATTTTATTGTTTCATAATTTTTTTCTAATTCAGGATACATTTCTTTTAGGTTTTCAACATTTATTTTAATTAATGTTGATATTTCATCCAAATTTATTTGTAATTTATTCATATGTCTTACCATTCTACGAATTATTCTTCTTAATATATATCCTCTATCAACATTACTTGGTCTTCCTCCATCACTTATAATCATCATACTTGAACGTAAATGTTCTGCTATTATTCTTCTACTTTCTATTATATCTACTTTTTCTAATTCAACCAATTTGTCCATTATTGGTTTAAATAGTTCTGTGTCAAATGGTGTCTCTTTTCCTTGTAATAACATTGTCATTCTTTCTAATCCTAAGCCTGTATCTACATTTTGTTGTTCTAATTTTGTGTATTTTCCTTCTTTGTCTTTAAAATATTCCATAAATACATTATTCCATATTTCAACGTATTTGCCACAATCACAAGATGGTTGACATTCTGGACAACATGCTGGCTTTCCTGTGTCATAAAACATTTCTGTGTCTGGTCCACATGGCCCTTCCTCTCCTGCTATCCACCAATTATCTTCTTTTCCATAATAATATATTTGATTTTCTTTTATTCCTGCTTTTTTCCAACATTCTGCAGCTCTTTCATCTCTTGGACAATCTTTGTCTCCTGCAAATACTGTTACTGATATTTTCTCTGCTGGTATTCCTAATTCTTTTGTTAAAAATTCAAAACTCATTTGTATTGATTCTTCTTTAAAATAGTCTCCTAATGACCAATTTCCTAGCATTTCAAAGTATGTTAAGTGCCTATTATCTCCTACTTCTTCTATGTCATTTGTTCTTACACATTTTTGATAGTCTACTAGTCTTGTTCCTAATGGGTGCTTTTCTCCTAATAAATATGGTACTAATGGTTGCATTCCTGCTGTGTTGAATAATACTGATGGGTCATTTTCTGGTATTAGTGGCGCTGATGGTATTATTTCATGTCCTTGTTTTTTAAAGTAGTTTAAATATTTATTTCTTATTTCTATTGCTTTCATATTTTTCTTTCCCTTCTCTCCGCTTCGCTCCATTCATGGTCATCCAAAATTTTTTTCAAAAATTTCGTATGCTAAATCTTAATTTTTTTAATTATACTTCATATTTATGTAAAAATCAAGAAAATTTCACACTTGTTTTTTCGCTTAATTTTTTGTATAATATTTTTATGAAAAAGTTAATTGTTAATAATAAATATGATGGGAAAAAATTGAATAAGTTTTTATTAGGTAATTTTCCTAATTTATCCTTTGGTCTTTTTTCTAATGCACTTAGAAAAAAGGATATTAAAGTTAATGGTAAAAGAATAAATAAAGATATTATTGTTTTTACTGGTGATGAAGTTCTAGTTTATATTTCTGATGATTTACTAATTAATAAATCTTATTCTATTGATTTAAAAATTGTTTTTGAAGATGATAATATTTTAATTATTGATAAACCTAATAATATTGAAGTTACTGGCAATCATTCTTTGACAGATATTGTTCACAAAAGATACTCTTCTTTCCCTTTTAAACCAATGCCATGCCATAGGCTTGATAGAAATACTACTGGTTTGATTTTATTTGCTAAAAATGAATTATCTTTAAAAATATTATTAGAAAAGTTCAAAAATCATGAGATCGAAAAGCATTATTTGGCTTTAGTTTATGGTATTCCTAATATTAACTTTAAAAGAGTTGAAAGTTTTTTGTTTAAGGATAGTAAAAAGTCTATGGTGTTTATTTCTGATACTCCTAAAAAAGGTTTTGTAAAAATTGTTACTTCTTTTTCTGTTTTAGAGAAAAGGAATGACAATTCTTGTGTCTTGGATGTCCAAATTGAGACTGGTAAAACTCATCAAATTAGGGCCCATCTTGCTTATCTTGGTTTTCCTATTATTGGTGATGGAAAATATGGTAATTATGATGTTAATAAATTATTTTGTAAAAAGTCACAGTGTCTTCATAGTTATATTTTAAAGTTTAATTTTAATTCTGATTCTGGCATTTTAAACTATTTGAATGGTTCTTGTTTTTCTTTACAATATAATGCTTCTTCTTTTGACTTTTAATTTTTTCTTGATTGTTTTGCTTTTTTGTTGTATAATTATTTTATAGTTGCGGGTATAGTTTAGTGGTAGAATCCCATGCTTCCGACCTGGTTGCGCGAGTTCGATTCTCGCTACCCGCTCCATTAAGTAAAATCGTCGCACCAGACGAAAACATTGATAAATCAACTGTAAAAGGTTGATTTTTTTAATGCCTTTATCTTGAAAAAGAAAGGATGGTGTGGTATGATTAGCATTGTAAAGAAGAAAAACAAGATTAAAAGAGAATTGCTCTCTAAAATTGAATGGGCTTGTAGTTTGAATGCTATAAAACTTGAACACAAAATGATATTTGAAGGTTATTTAAGAATTATAGCACATACAAACTTGGCGTATGTAGAACCACATAGAGTAATTATTAAAGATAAGTTATTCTTATTCTTTAATGAATGTGATTACTTTTATGTGGGAGATTTAAGGTATAAATACCCTTTATCTCAATTAAAAGACTACATAGAAAGGCTACTTTAATTTTAGAGTTTTTTTGTGCTTAAAATTTATTTAAGTAGCTTTCCATTCAATAGTAAAAGGAGAGATTAAAAAATGAGTGAAGAAAAGAAAATCGCAGGAATTTATATTAGAGTTAGTACAGAAGATCAAGTCAGAGAACGGATTTAGTTTAGCAGAACAAAAGGAAAAATTACTACAACTTTGTAAATTTAAAGAATATGAAGTATTTAGAGTATATGAAGACGCTGGAATATCAGCCAAAAACATGAAAGATAGACCAGCTTTTCAAGAAATGTTAGTAGATATGAAACAGGGAAAAATCAATTATATTGTAGCTTACAAATTAGATAGAGTTACTCGTGCAAGACTTAATCAAAAATTTGAAATAGAATTTTATGAATTATTTTCAAAAAATGTGAACCAAAACGAAGAAGAAATTGAAATAAAATTAAACAAAGAAAAACAAAAATTGATAAGATTAGTTGCTGTAAAAGATAACAAAACTTTTTCAAAATCAAAGAAAGAAAATTATAAAATAGGTGCAGTAATTAGTAATCAAAAATAAAAAGATTAGAGGAAAAATTCAAACTAAATACAATTTTTGTCCCCCAATACACTTCCTAACAAGCACTGAATTTTTCCTCCCTAGTCAAAATTCAAATTTATGGGACTAAGTCCCAAGCCCTATATAAAATAATTTGTAACTATTTTGTAAATTTAATGAAAAAATGGAAAAATTATGATATACTTAAATTCGTCAGACAGTGTCTGACGAATTTGAAAAAATAAAATAGGAGATTTTTGTATGATAAAAAATGTGGTTTTTGATTTGGGGCAGGTTTTAATTGAATGGAAACCTAGAAATTTATTAAGAAATTTTACTGATAATGAAAAGGATTTAGATTTATTAGAAATTATTTGTACATCAGATGAATGGGAAAGATTAGATGAAGGAACAATTACAAAAGAAGAAGTATTTGAAAATGTATCAAGAAGATTACCAAATAGATTAAGAAATATATGTAAAGAATTTATTTATCATTATGCAGAATACTTAATTTTAAATGACGATATTTGTGAGATTGCAATAAAGTTAAAAGAAAATGGATATAATATTTATGTTCTATCAAATACAGATGAAGCAGATTATTTGGAACTTCAAAAACGATACATAGGTAAATATATCGATGGGTACTTAATTTCTGCCCAAGAAAAAATGTTAAAACCTAATAAAGAAATTTATTTAAGATTATTTGAAAAATTTAATTTGGAGCCAGAAGAATGTTTTTTTATTGATGATAAAGAGGCAAATATTATAGGAGGACAAAAAGTAGGAATGAAAGGACATGTTCTAGATAGGGATAAATATGGTGCAACTGAATTATTAAAAGATTTTGAAAAATATGGAATAAAACTATAAAGAGAACTAGAAAGATTGATTGTTAAAATTATGAACAATAAAACAAAAAAATTAGTATGAAAGGCGCGACTAGTTATAAATAATTAGTTGCCAGTTTTTTTATTTTATGCTATACTAATTTTAACAGTTGATTAATCGAATTATTTTTTTGAACAAAATGTGGGAGAAACACTATGAGAAATAGGCACTTTTTTCGCAAATAACCTCCTAAAACGCTCCAACATAGTAATTCTTATATATCCATATCTTCCTTTATTTTCGTTATAATTAGCTGTAATTTCTCCTTTTATTTCTTTATATTTATCTGGTTCTTTCATTCTATTTAATTGATAATAACATTTGCTTCTTGTTACTTCAGCATATTTTAACAAAGCCTCTAACTTAGATTCATGCCTTAATTCATCTATCACTATTATTTTTTCGATTGTTTTGGCTTTGTTCTTTCTTGAACTAAGACTTGCAATTTTTTTAAGTATTCATTTTCCATTCTAAGTCTTTGTACTTCTGCTATTAAATCTTGTTCATTTTCTTTGGATAATTTCTTTTTTCTTGGTTTAGAACTCATATTTTTATTCTTACCACTTTGCTCTTTATAAAGTGCTTGTGGACCTTCCTCATAATATATACGTTCCCATTTACCCACAACATTATGATTTCCTAAATTGAAATTTGTAGCTGTCTCATTAAGAGATAAATGGTTTTTATGCATATATTCTACTACATTTTGTTTAAATTCTCCACTATATTTTATATTATTTCGTATTAATCCATTAATCCCATGTTCTTGGTAATTTTTTATCCACCATCGAACTACAGACCTATTGGGGATTTTGAAATGTTCTGCAAGTTTACCACAACCAATACGATTTTTTTCATAATATTCTATTACTTCTAATTTAAATTCTTTTGAATATTTAGACATATAAAATGAACCCTCCTTATTAAACTTTTTTGTCTAATAATTTGGTTTCACTTCAAAATGGTTGATTTTTTTGTTTGCGAAAAAATCTTCCAACATAAAAGAGGGCATCCTAAAAATAGGCCCTCTTTAATAATATAAAATTTATAATTCCATTCCTTCCAATTCAAATTTATCAGTATGATTACTAATATTTTTTGTTTCTTTATGAAAACGTTTAGCATCCTGAATTCTATTATTAAAAAGTGGTATTGGATCTCCCCAATCCGATTGTTTAAACAATTCAGGAAATATTTGAATATTTTCCTTCACAGCTTCTAGTCCATTAGTATCTGGGGTATATCTGTGTTGCCCTTTTTCATTTACCTCTAATGTCCCTATTTTTACTCCTTTATAATAAACTATATATTTTTCCACATTTTTCCACCTTCCTTATAACATTATATTTTTATTATATCATATTTTACTATGTTTTTAAATTAATTTTACACATTTTTTTACCTTTCATCCAAATTATTATTTTTATCAGTCTCTAAATCATAAATTTGTTTTTCCATATTTCTTCCTATATGTATTTGTTCACCAGTTCTTATATTCTGCCCTTTACTTTGCTCTATCAAATAACATAAAAATTGATAAGGATCACTTTTTGTATTTAACTCTAATGTCTCTCCATTTAGTATCTTTTCTATTTCTTCATTCCTTGCTTGATATGTCTGTTTAGCTAATTCCTTTACTTTATTTGGTAAAGGTGCCTTTATCTTTTTTTCTACATTTTGTAATACAATATCCATATCAACACCATTTTTAATTGTGTCCATATAATAATTGTAAACTTCATCATCTTCACATAACATTTCTAATGTATCTTTCCACATGGAGTCTAATCCACCATTTTCTTCACTTACATGAATTCCAATTTTTGGATAGGCTACATCTACTTCTTTTTTAAGTTGTGCATTATCTCCTACGAAGAAATCTACCATTTCAGGAGCTCGTTCTAATAATAAAGAAAATTCACTATCATAATTTGGACCTAATTGAATCTCTTTACTATTTTCTTTTTTTATAAATGCAATATTTTCAGAATGTTTATCAGTATCTACAACAGATAAATAAAATATTAACCTTTTATTATATTCACGAATAAGATTTTCAATGTCATCTTCTGAATAACCAGCTTTTGTAAATCTTTCTCGTAATTTATCTACTGTAAATGTGTATCTTATTGTTTCCTCATATTCTATTGCCTCCATAATATCTTCATCTTCATATTCTGACTCATCTCCGATTAAATCATGAAGTGTTATTAATTCCTCTTTATCAAAATCAATAATTGATTCTGATAATACGCCATATATATTTTTTCCTTCTTCATCTTTAAATTTTATTAAATCATAATGTGCAGTGTCTATGCCTAATTGATTGGCTATTTCTTCAACAATTAGTTCAGCATATACAGAATAATTTTTTATAACCTCCCCTCTAATTAAAACTTTTTTTCCATTAAAATCAACCCAATTTTTTACCCTCTCTCTTGTTCCTCTTTTTTCCCTAGATTCTGGCGTAAATTCTAATCCTATTTTTGATAAATCGATAAAACCATCTTCATCTCTAAATTCTTCTAAATCTTCTAAAGAATAGTTACTATTTACAAACTTCATTTACCTTTCTCTCTTTCTATCTAAATGTATTAAATCTCTAAAAAATTTTCTTAGTTTTACTATCCAAGAAATATGTTTTTGTTTAATAAGGGCTCTTTCTTGCTTATTTTCTTCTGTTAATATTTTATTTTTATCAACTTTTAAATTAACTCTCTGTTTATAACCATTTATTTTTTCTTGGAATTTTCTCTCGTTTTCATCATATACACTTTTTAATTCAGCTTTTTTAGTTTCATTTTTTTCCCAATACTTTAAATTTAAGATACTTATTATAATCAATGCAGTTCTACTTACTTTAATTTCATTAATATGTATATCTTTACTTATATTGGTTTTGTAATCAGGATTTTGTTTTTCATTAAAAAGATTTAGTATTTTTTGAGGTATTTGAGTTTTATATTTCTCTCCTAACAATTCTATTATCTGATTAACTTCTGTGTAAGCATTCTTTAGTATTGTTTGCATTTTATTGTCTCCTTTACATATTTTTTTTATTGTAACATTTCTCATTAAAATTATCAATATGTTTTTTCCTATTTAAGTTTCAATTTCTTTTTACAATAAAAAACTAGAATCATTTAAGATTCTAGCTTTTATCTTTATGATTTCATAGCTTCCTCTACTGCTACAGCAACAGCAACAGAAGCACCAACCATTGGGTTATTACCCAAGCTTAATTTAAAAATTTTATTATAATTTATTGTAATTTACTATAACGTAAAACACTATCCAAATCAGTATTTTCCCCAGATTGTTTAAAATTTATTATTACACATTATAACCTATTATAATTTATCAAAATTTATTTTTCGTGGACAAAATGTGGACAAAACATAAGTCTCTTATTATTGCTTCTTTATAAAATCTTTAATAACTTTTTCACTATCATTTATATTAAAATCTTCACATATTTTTTCTAAAATTTTATAAAAATTACTTTTCTGTATAATTTCACTTTTTTCTTTATATCTTTCGACAAGCATGTTATTACACTCTCCTATATCAAATATTTCAATTGAGCTCCTTTGATATTTAAATTATACATTTTATTTTATAAAAGTCTTAAATTATTTTACGAAAGTGCACTTTTATTATACGAAACTTCTTTTTTTAGCAAATTTGGTTTTTTTTGTTTTCGTTTTTAAACCTCTCCTATCCCTTTGATTTCAACACTTTCAAGTTCATACAAGTCCATTATGCTAGAAACCAAATTTTCTGCTATTACTATCATTTCTGCTAATGATATTTTTTCTGCTGATATTTCATTATTTTCTATTTCTGTTAATCTTTTTCTTTCTATTCCTGTATCTTCTTCTAATTTTCTTAAACTAATTCCTTTTTCTTCTCTTACTTCTTTTATCTTTATTTTTATTGTCATTCTATCACCTCAGAGTTAGTTTCTCCGAAGTGTTTCTTTTTATACAATAAGAAAAAGCCCCTTTTTAATGGGACTAATTCTATGATCTATTTTT
>CAPNAQ010000023.1 GCA_948663505.1 uncultured Clostridia bacterium
AAAAAAGTATTGTTAAAAAAAGGAAAATAATATATAATATTAAAGAAATTTATAGAAAAAGGAAAGATGATTAAATGAAGTTTGATTTTGATGAAATTAATAATAGAGATCAGATAGAAATAATGTATTTACAAACACAGATGGAGCAAAAACAAATACAAGGAAAACAAAAATATGGATTTAATTTAGACTCATTATATAATAAAGCAGAAAATATTGAACAAAATTTTGATCTTTAAATTTTATGATAAGCTCTAAAGATTTAAAAAATTAAAATAATACTTAGGAAGAGAAAGTTATGAAAGAAGTTATAATAAATACAATAAAAAAATACAAATGGAAAATATTAATACAAATTATATTCATAGGAATAAATATATATTTATTAACATATCCATCAATAATTATTGGTAAAATTATTGATATGTTATATGATTTAGAAAATAACAAACAACAGATATTAAATAGTACATACTACTTGTTAGGAATATGTATTATTTTATTGATTGTAAGGGTAACATGGAAATATTTTGAATGTATAATAGTTAGAAGATTTGAAAGAGATGTAAAAGTAAACCTATTTAAGAGATTTTTAAAATTAAAATTGAAAGACATACAAAATATTAAAAATGGTGAAATTATGTCATACTTTGTAAAAGATGTAAATGAGCTAAGATCAACAGTATATAGAATTTTTTCTCATGGTACAAGAATTATTTTTACATTTATAATTGCAATATTTCAAATGGTACAAAGTGTTAATATATATTTGACTCTTGCTGTAATGGTTCCAATAATTTTTGGAACAATCTTTGTTATAAGAATAAAATCCTATGTTGAGAGAAGCTTCAAAAAATCTCAGGAAATGTTTACACAAATGTCTGAATATATACAAGAGAGTACAGATAGTATAAGAACAACAAAAGCATATTCATGTGAAAGAAGCCAATTAAAAGAATTTATTAAGAAGAATAAGAGAGTAAGACAAAGTAATAATGCTGTTGATGTATTTTCTAATTTGTTAAAATTAGGCTTAAATGTTTGTTTTGGTAGTTGTTATGCAATCTCTTTAATATATGGTTCAAAATTAGTATTAGAAGGTAAAATAACAGTTGGTGCATTAGTAACATTTAATGGTTATATAGGGTTATTTGTAGGACCTATTAATTGGCTTCCTAACATGATTTCAAGATTTAAAAGAGCACAAATTTCTTATAAAAGATTAGATGAAATTTATAAATTAGATTTAGAGAAAATTAATGAGAAAAATACTTTGAAAAAAGATAAATTAGAAGGAAACATTCAAATTAAGAATTTGAGTTTTAGCTATCCAGGTTTTATAGATAGTGCATTAAAAAATATAAATTTAGATATAAAAAAGGGAGAAACATTAGGGATATTAGGAACTATAGGAAGTGGAAAAACTACACTAATGAATTTAATTGCAAGATTATATAATGTCCCTGAAGGAAAAATAATAATAGATGGTAAAGATATAAATCAAATCCCAATTGAAATATTAAGAAATAATATTTGTTATATAACACAAGATAATTTCTTGTTTTCATCATCATTAAAAGATAATATCAGTTTATTTAAAGAAGAATATGAAGATGAAGAAATTAAAGACAGTACAAAAAAAGCTATTGTATATGAAGATATTAAAAAGATGCCAGAAGGAATAAATACTGTAATAGGAGAACGAGGAGGAGATTTATCAGGAGGACAAAAACAAAGAGTAGCAATTTCAAGAGCGTTCTTAAAAGATAGTCCAATATTAATTTTTGATGATACATTTTCAGCTTTAGATAATAAAACATCTGAAAAATTATTACAAAATATTAAAGAATTATCAAAAGAAAAAACTTGTATTATTATTTCAAACAAAGTATCTGATGTTAAAAATAGTGATAAAATTATAGTATTAGATAATGGAAATATTGTAGAGAGTGGAAAGCATGAGAATTTAATAAATAATAATGGAATTTATAGTCAATTTTATAATCAGCAATCTAGAAAAGCAGAACCAGACTTCTTAAGTTAAAATAAGATAATGAGCGAAGCGAAAAGGCTACAGAGACAAGATTTGGCAGACGAAGTTTTTGAAAAAAACTTTGGATGACGATGAACGAGCGAAGCGAAGTGAAAGTGAGGCACATATGAAGAGTAAAACAATAAGCAGAATACATAAAATGTTAAAACCAGAAGCAAAAGCAATCATAATAATATCAATATTAGCAATACTAGTAAACATAGGAGAAGTAATAAAACCATATTTAGTAAAAATCACAATAGACAACTATTTAAGTGAAGGACTGTGGCAAAAAGGAATCATGACAATAGGTATTATAGGAAGTATATATATAGGAATAGTATTAATTGGAAATATATTAGACTTTCTTGTAAGTACAACAACAAGTATGGTTGGAGAAAATGTCATATATACAATAAGAAACAAATTATATAAATATATACAAAATGCTAATATACCATTTCATGATAAGACAGCCTCTGGAACATTATTTGTAAGAATTACAAGTGATGTTGAAGATATAACTACATTTTTTAAAGATGTTATAACAACAATAGTAAAAGACATAGTTATGGTAATAGCATTAGCATTAATGATGTTATCAATAAACTATAAATTAGCACTACTATGTTTCTTAATATTACCAGTAGTTATATTAACATCAGTAATAATAATTAAAATTAGTAGAAAAGCACAAGAATATTCAAAAAAGGCAAAGACAAAATTAAATATATTTTTATCTGAATCAATATATGGTGTTAAATTAATTAAAATATTTAATAGGCAATATGAAAAAGTAAAAGAATGTTCAGAGTTATGTAATAACTTTTGTAAATCTAGAACACCAACAGCATTTACAGAAGGATTTATGGTTGCATTTATGGTAATATTTGAAAATTTAGGAGTGTCAATAATTACGTGGATTTGTGTAAACAAATTATTTAATATAAATTTAGATGTTGGTATAATATATATATTTATAACATATTTAAAGCAAATGTTTGAACCAATACAAAGAATTGTAGAAAATTTTGAAACAATACAAGAGGCAATTGTCTCAATAAATAAAATCTATGATATTTTAGAACATAAAGAATATTTAGAGGATTTTGAAAAAGGAATAGAATTAGAACAAGTAAAAGGTAAAATTGAATTTAAAAACGTTTGGTTTGCATATGAAAGTGAAAATTGGATTTTAAAAGATATCAGTTTTACAATAGAGGCACGGACAAAGTATTGCATTAGTTGGTAGAACAGGTTCACGGAAAAACAACAATTATAAATCTAATTAACAGATTCTATGAGATACAAAAAGGTGAGATTTTGCTAGATGGAGTAAATATAAAAGATATTAATTTACATTGCCTTAGAAAGAAAGTTGGAATAATACTGCAAGATCCATTTATATTTGCAAAAAGTATTAAAGATAATATAGAATTAAATGAGAATCTGACAGATGAAGCAGTAAGAGAGACAATTAGATTATCTTCTGCTGAAGATTTTGTAAATTTACTTCCTAATGGTATAGATGAAATAGCTCATGAAAGAGGAAGTTCATTTTCAGCAGGCCAAAAGCAACTATTGGCATTTGCAAGAATTTTTGCACATGATCCTTCAATATTTATTTTGGATGAGGCAACTGCAAATATTGATACAAGAACAGAAGAATTAATTCAACAATCAATTGATAAAATTTCAAAAGAAAAGACATCAATTTTTATTGCACATAGATTATCTACAATTGTTAATGTTGATAAAATTATTGTGTTAAATAATGGTGAAATTTTAGAGCAAGGAAATCATAATCAACTTATGGCTAATCCTGAAGGTTATTATTCTAAGTTGTATAATGCATATTATACGAATTTAACAGTGTAAAAGTAATATTTAAGTCTTGTTTTTTTATAAAATATATTACTTAGAAAAAATGAAACTTTAAAAGAATATTATTAAATGGAGGAAAGTATGAAAGTATTAGTTATATCAGACATACATGGTTCAGGATATTATGCAGAACAAATAAATAAAATAAATAAAAGAGAAGACCCAGAAAAAATAATAATATTAGGAGATATATATTATCATGGACCAAGAAATGAATTAAGTCAAGAATACAATCCAATGAAAGTTGCAGAAGTACTAAATTCATTAAAAGACAAGTTACTAGTAATAAAGGGAAACTGTGATGCAGAAGTAGATGAAATGATTTCAGAATTTAAATTTGAGGATCATATCTTAATGAAAATTAATGGAAAAAACTATTATTTTACACATGGACACAAATATAATATAGAAAATATACCATATGAAGATTTTGATATTATGATATATGGTCATATACATCAGGGATTTATACAAGAAAAAGAAGGATATATATTTGCCAATACAGGGTCAATATCATTACCGAAGTGTAATTCAGAGCATAGTTATATAATATTAGATGAAAATAATATAACATTAAAAAAAGTTGATGGTGAGATATTACAAGAATATAAATTTTAAAAAAGAAAGAAGAAACAAAAAATGAAACAAGATAATAAAATAAAAATCCTCAAAATAATTACATTAATAATAGTAATAGCTATTTTAATAATTGCTACAATACAAATGATACCAATAATGAAACAAATAAATACACCAGAAGGACAAGCTGAATTTAAAGAAAAAGTTAGTGAATCAAGTTTTAATGGAGTATTAATGATATTTGGTTTAGAAGTAGCCCAAGTATTGTTAGCAGTCTTACCAGGAGAGCCAATAGAAATATTAGCAGGACTATGTTTTGGACCAATATGGGGAACAATTTTAATAATGGTATCTGCTTTTATAATAACATGTGTGATATATTTTTTAGTAAGAAAGATGGGTAGAAATTTTATATATGCATTCTTTTCAAAAGAAAAAGTTGATAAACTTGAAAAAAGTAAATTATTTAATGACGAGAAAAAAATAGAAATGGTAATGGCAATATTATTTATAGTACCTGGTACACCAAAAGATTTATTAGTTTATTTAGGTGGATTATTACCAATAAAACCATCAAGATTTATTGTAATATCAACATTATTAAGATTTCCATCAATAATATCATCAACAATAGCAGGTGATAATATTTTAGAAGGAAATTGGAGTGTAACTATATTAGCTTATATAATAACATTTTTAATAACATTTGTAATAATATTCTTTGTTAATAAATTAGATAAAAATAAAACAACAGAAGATATACTTCAATCATTAAAAAATAAAGAATTGTAAATGTCCATCAGGGACGTTTCTTTTTGGACATTTTTAGAAGTTTGTATAAAATTGGAAATTATGGAAATACTTAAATTAATACATATCCAAGGAGGTACAAATGGAATCGAGTAATTTAAAAAATATGGTTGTTTTAAAAAATTTGCCATCAAATATTGTTGATGAAGCGATAATTGTTTTAAAGGCTAATAAGAAAGTTAGAAAATTACAGAAGGTAGAAAAAAATAGCAAATCTGTTAATAAAAATGAGAGTAAGAAAGATAAAGATTATATTTTAAAAGAAGCGGAAATGCTTATTAATAGCTATATTTCTAAAATTGAAAATAAGGAGAAGAAAGATTTTAATAATAAAAGTTTAAAAGAAAAATATAAGAAGTTAAAAAATTATGCAATTGCATCAACGGTTGTTTGCATATTACAGACTTTAATATTATTTGCTAAGTGATTCACACAAATTTTCTAAAATAAATTTGATAGTAAACAAAGACGATGCATGAGAAGTAATTTAAAAGGTCAGAAAATTTTAAATTACTTCTCATGTATCGTCTTTATTGTGTATTTTCTAAATTATATATTAAATTTGAGCGATAATAATAATTTTATTTTACATTCTAAAAATAAAATCATAAAAGAAAATAAAAAACATATGATTAAAAAAGAGAAATTTTGAAAAAATTTAGAAGAATATAAACAAGCAAAGTGAAGGGGAGAAAAAATGGAGAGGATACTATCAGTTGAAGAGAAAATAAGGAGAGCAGAAGAAATATATGCAAGAAAGCAAGAAGGAAACAAAACAAGAACTGCAACAGTAAATATAAATGATACAAACAAAAAAGACGCAAAATTATTAAAAAAAATGGCAATACAAATAATAATAAGTTTAGGGATATATTTTTCTATATACATAATACAAAATGGAAATTACATATTTTCAGAAAACATATTAAAGAAAGTGAATGAAATATTATCATATGACACAAACTTTCAGGAAATATATGAAGGAGTAAAAACACAAATAAACAATTTTAAAAATATGCAAAAGGATGGAGCAATAGGCGGAGCAAGAGAAGATAATAAAGAAGAGCAAGAAAATCAACAAAGTGAAGAAGAACAAAATAAAGAACAAACATCTGGAGAAGAAACAGAAAACAACGATGAAAATAATAATGAACAAAAAGAAAATACTATACAACAAAATGAGCAAAAAGATCAATCACAACAAGAAACACAAGTAGAAAGCAGTGAACAACCAAGAGAAATGACACAAGAAGAAAAAGATATAGCAGATATAAAAGCAACAACAACATTTATAAAACCAGTAGAAGGAAAAATTAGTTCAAAATATGGACCAAGAAATCCAACAACAAGTACAGTACCAAAAAATCATACAGGAACTGATATAGCTGCAGCATTAGGAACAAAAATAAAAGCAGCAACTAGTGGCGAAGTAGTACTAGCTTCAGAAAAAGGAGATTATGGAAAACATTTAAAAATACAAATAGGAGATGTAACCATAATATATGCACATTGTAATGCATTATATGTTAAGCAAGGGGACAAAGTAGAGCAGGGTCAAGAAATTGCAGAAGTAGGTTCAACAGGAAATTCAACAGGACCACATCTTCACTTTGAAATAAGAATATCAGAACGAATAATAGATCCAGAAAAAATACTAGAGATATAATTAAATAAACACATTACAAAGAAAATAAAAGGGTGAATTATAAATATGAGATTTAGAATAGATTTAAAGATATTTATTTTTATAATACTATTTTACTTTACTAAGCAAATAGAATTATATGTAATGATGTTAATATTTGCAATAATACATGAATTGGGGCATTTAACTGTAGGAATATTGCTAAAAATGAGGCCAGAGAAGATAGAAATAATGCCATTTGGATTAACAATATCATTTAAAATAAACACTATAGATTATAATAAAAAAGTAAAAAAGGCAAATCTATTAGAAATTAAAAAGATAATAGTAGCATTAGCAGGACCAGTAATAAATTTAATGTTATGTATTATTGCATATAGCATAAATATACATACAGTACAAAGAACAATGATAATATACAGTAATTTTTTAATTGCGGCTTTTAATATGATACCAATATATCCACTAGATGGAGGAAGAATTTTAAAAGGAATATTAGCTATTAATTTTGGTAAGAGAGTTTCAGAAAAATATATAAATGAAATATCAATAATTACAACAATAATAATGACAGCAATATCAAGTATTTTGATTTTGTATTTAAAAAATATTGCAGTATTCTTTATAGATATGTATTTGTGGTATTTGGTTATAAAAGAAATGAGAAAATATAATAAAAGAGAATTATTATATAAACAAATTGAGAAAATATGTGTGTGAATCAAAACTTAAAGTATAAATTAATTGCTTTTTTGTTTTTTATATAGTAAAATATGAGTAAAGTTAATGTTTTATAGGAGAACAAAAGATGATAAAAGAACAAAAAGCAATATCATTAATATCATTAGTAATAACAATAGTAATATTATTAATATTATCAGGTGTATTAATATATAATGCACAGGATAGTAATTATATAGAAAGATTAACAAATTTAAACAATGATATACAATTGCTAAGAGATAAAGTATCTGAATATTATAATGAATATGGGAAAATTCCAGCAAAAATACAGTATACAGAAACAAGTAATCTATCAAATGTTTTAAGTAGCAAAAATGATATAGGAAATTTTTATGTGATTGATTTAGAAGCAATGCAAGGAATTACATTAAATTATGGAAAAGACTTTGAAAAAATTAAAATAGATTCCACAAATGCAAATAATTATAAAGATGTGTATATAATAAATGAAAATAGTCATAATATTTTTTATGTTCAAGGTATAACAATAAAGGAGAATAATACAACAAAGATTTATTATACGAATTATCAAACTCCTGATAATACAACTGTTGATTTAAGATATATAGATGGTAAACTAATACCAAAAGGATTTTATTATATAGGAGAACATAATGATGGTAGTGGAAATATAAACATTGTAATATCAAATATAAAAGAAGAAGCAGTTAGTATTACCAAAGAAAATCAATATATATGGATAGATCAAATTACAGAATTAACATCAGTTCCAGCAACAGTTACATTAATTGAAGGACAAGCAGAGGAAGAATTTTTATATAGTGTAAATGTAAATAAGGGATATTTTAAAAATAATAATGGAAAAGTACAATATATAATAATTAATAAAGAGAAATGGTCTGAAACATATACAAAAGAAGCAGAGTATAAAGATGAAAATGGAGATATAGCATATATTCCAAAAGATTTTAAAGTAAATTTGGCACCAACAAAAAATAAGATAGAAAAAGGGTTAGTAGTAAAAGATTCAAAAGAAAATGAATTTGTGTGGATACCAGTTCCAAAAAAAATATATGAAACAGCACAATCAGAAACAGATTATCAAAATATATATGAAGATATGAAAAAATATGTAGGTGTATATGATAAAGGCTCATCAACACAAGAATTTAGTAATTGGAAAGATGAATGGTATAATGGATGTGGAATAGAAGAAGAAACATATACAAATTTAAAAAAGCAGATGTTAAGTAGTATATATACAAATGGAGGATTTTATATAGGAAGATATGAAGTTGGTGATAAAACAGCAACAGAAGCAGGAATATCAAGAACAGAAGTATCAGGAACATCAGGAGAAGCTGTAATACAAAAAAACATGTATCCATATAATTATATAAGTTGTAGTCAAGCACAAAGTCTATCAAATAAAATAGAAGTAGAAAATAGAACATGTAGCTTATTATTTGGAATACAATGGGATTTGGTATGTAAATTCTTAGAACTAAACGGAGATTGGGATATTAGTGAAAATTCATCATCATATTATATTAATACTAATAGTAGCGGATGGGGAAATTATTCAAATGTAGGAAACTATAAAATAACACAAGGATTGTATTTAAGAAAGGACGAAACAGACTGGAGTAGTACAATATCATATAATAAAGAAGTAGATAAAACAGTATTATTAACTACTGGAGCAACAGATAGAAATAGTGCATTACAAATATTTGATTTTGCAGGAAATGTGTGGGAATGGACTTTGGAAAAAGCCATAAGTGAAGAAAGTTTGAATTCATCAAATAGAGGAGGAGGCTGCGGATTTAGTGGAGATGAAGCCACTGCAAGTTATCGTTCTGCAAATATAAGTACAGATAAATTATTTAGCTTGGGATTTAGAATTTGTATTTTTTAAAAAATAGAATATATTTCAAATTTTGATGTATACTAAATATAATTTAAAGAACAAAGAGGCATGTTTCACATTTTAAATTACTTTTAATATAAAAAATATAAAGGGAGTGGTTATAATAGCTCAAGCAAATTTAAGTGTAAAATTAAATGAAAATGACAAAAAGAATTTTGAATTATTTTGTAATCAAACAGGAATGAATTCATCAGTAGCAATAAATATGTTTATAAAAACAGTATTAAGAGAGAACAAATTACCATTTGAAATAAAATCAGATCCATTTTATTCTGAAAGTAATATGAAATATCATGAAAAAGTAATTTCAGACATAAATGCAGGAAAAGCGAGATTTGAGGAACATCAAATAGTAGAAGATGATGATTAAGATAGTAATAAAGAGCATAAGTTAATGGTAAAAAACTTATGCTCTTTTATACTATTTTTTTCTGTTTTTAGTGATCCTGAAAAGTCTTGGCAATGGCCAAACTATAATTATTACAAACAAAAATACTAATGAAAACTTTCTAATTGAAGTATTAACATATTATTGCAATTGTTTATAATATTTTATGAAATTACCCTGTGTTAGTGTTAGATTAGGTAGGTTAGGTTAGTGTAAAATTTATGTAGGGTTGCAAAAGGTAATAAATTATGTTAAAATAGATAATAGGAAGCATTTTGCTTTACTATTTTTATAATACAGGAGGAAAAAATATGCTTAAAGTTTTAATTGAAATGTCGGAAAATATCCAAGTTCAACTTTCTAATGGTCGGATGATGACTTTGAAAGACTTAGTTATGGATTATGAAAGACTTTTGAAGAAGGTGCCAAAAGATGACAATCCTATCATATCGAAATTGAAAGTAGGAGAATGGTTTCGTATTGATAGGGAAATAATTGCAAAAAAAATGGAAGAAATCCATTACAAATGTAATGAGGCAGGAGAGGCTGGTCAAAGTCTTTGGAAGAGCTTTGAAGAATCGAATAAAATTGCTGATAAGAATCCTGACCAATATCCAAATCTAATGGAAACATATATCTTCGAACATAACTGGGAGTATAAAACAGAACAGGAAATGAGAAATATGTGTAAAGAGTTAGGTGATGGAATGTGCGATGAAATCATATGTGATTTAGAGCTACAGATGAGAATCTGTAATGGAGAAAATATCAATGATTTAATAAGGAATTTTGATGAACTTCCATGTGTAAGAGTTATAGAACTCAGAAATGGTGGGACTGGGTATTTTGGTGGCGGTGTTGATAGCAAGAGCTATCATTTACCTGCAGTCCTTCGCAAGTTTAACTTTGATCCTTTTTTCAAGAACCAATACCACACACCATATGCGTTCCGACGTAATTTTAATTAAATAATGCTTTGGTTATTAAAACCGAAGCAAAACTAAACTTGAGGGGAGGTAATTTCCCCTCAAGTTATAAAAAATAGAAAGTAAAAATTTATGAATAATTTAAGAATGTATCAATTTTTAAGTTGAAATTTCTATAAAATTTTAGTAAAATGACATAGAGTTTCCTTCCACAATAAAGAGGAAATTTTTTAAAGGGTATGGAATTGTAAATTATTATGCTGGACTAGGTCTTATTAAATGTCCAATTGCACATAAATTAAAGTCTTTTCCAGACACTTTCTTTAGTATTTCAAGAGGGGAAATATTTTTTTTAGTTAATACTTTTTATTTGTGAGAGATTTACAAAGTGTTAATTTTTTTGTTCTATTTCTATTCCTAATAATCCAAAATGTTATATCTTCATAAATCTTGGTGGTAATATATGTAATATGAATCTTCTAATAAATTCATCTGTATATAATACCATTGTTTTTATCTTATATATATATCCATTTAAAAGTTACTTTTCCATTCTATATATTTAGTATTCTACTATTTCAATTGCTACTCTAGGGGTGTATCTTCATAAATATTCTATTACACTATTTGAATTTTTAAATGGTGGTTTACAATATATAATCCAATCTCTAGAATACAATAATGATATGAATCTATCAAATTCTGTTGATATTTTTGAATTCTTCAATTTCTTTTCAGAGATCAAGTTTTTCTTGATATTTCAATACTTACGTTAAATTGTAAAAGTAAAATATATTTTGTAAAACTAAAATAAAATGTAAGATTAATATAAAGAAAATAAGCATTTTTATTACAGGAAAATTTAATCTATTACAAAAAATATGAAATATATGATAAACTTATGTCAGGTGATAAAAATGAATGAGAATGAAATATCTAATATGTATTTTGGAATAATTGAAGACCCAAGGTGTGAAGCAAATGTAATCCATCCCTTAATAGATATTTTAAAATTAGTAATGATTGCAGTACTATGTGGAATGGATTAATTAGATAAAATAATAGATTATAGTAATAACAAAAAAGAATTTTTAGAGAAAGCCTTTGATATAAATTTGATACCATCAAAGTCAACATTAACAAGAGTAATTTTAATAGTAAATCCAAAATGGTTATATTTGAGCATAGTTGTATTACAAATAAAAGCAAATCAAGGGAATTTCTATCAAGATGTATATGCTATGTCTTATGATAAATACATGGATGAGACAGATAAAGATTGTGAATATGAATATTTAGTACAACAGAAAAAAGTTATGGAAGAATTGAGAAAAGAACATGTTATGTATTACATGAAATAGCTTTTTTTACAGAATATATATCAGAGTGGAATGGATTGAAGAAGATATTTGCAGTAAAAAGAGAAATAAAGAATAATGGGAAAAAGAAAACAGTTAAATCTAATATGTTTAACTGCTTGCTTGGATATAATTTTCTATTGGAAGTTATTGTAAATATTACAATCTTTTAATATTTTATGAAATTACCATGAATCTTGTCAAATTTTATTCCAAACATTGACTTTTTAGCATTTTCGTTATATCATATAAGCTATAAAAGAGTTTAAATCCTAATGATAAAATAAATATATTTTGCCATTAAGAAAGGAATGAAAAATTTATGGGAGAAGTAATAGTTATAACATCAGGAAAAGGTGGAGTAGGAAAGACAACAACAACAGCAAACTTAGGAGCAAGTCTAGCAGTAGAAGGAAAAAAAGTATGTTTAATAGACACAGACATAGGATTAAGAAACCTAGATGTAGTAATGGGTTTAGAAAACAGAATAGTATATGACATAGTTGATGTTGTTGAAGAAAAATGCAAATTAAGACAAGCATTAATAAAAGATAAAAGATTCAAAGAATTATATCTACTACCAGCTGCCCAAACAAGAGATAAAAGTGCTGTAAATGAAGAACAAATGAAAGACTTAACAGACAAGCTAAAACAAGAATTTGACTATATACTTATAGACTGCCCAGCAGGAATAGAACAAGGCTTTAAAAATGCTATTGCAGGAGCAAAAAGAGCAATAGTAGTATCAACTGCAGAGATATCATCAATAAGAGATGCAGATAGAATAATTGGATTATTAGAAGCATCAGATATAAAAAATCCAGAATTAGTTATTAATAGAATAAGACCAAACATGGTAAAAAAAGGTGAAATGATGGATGTTGATGATATTGTGGATTTATTATCAATAGAATTAATAGGTGTTGTTCCAGATGATGAGTACATAATAACACAAACAAATAAAGGAGAGCCTGTAATTCAAAATAAAAAAGCACCATCAGGAAAAGCTTATATGGAAATAGCAAAAAGAGTATTAGGCGAAAAAATAGAAGTAACAATACCAGGAAGAGAAAAAGGTTTTTTTGCAAAATTGAAGAATTTGTTTAAACATTCAAAATAATTTGAATAGAAAAATAATAATAGAGTTGTAAATTAGAAGTCAGAATTTTGGCCTCCAATTTCTGACCTCTGACATATAAAAAACAATAGTAATTATTAATTGGAGGGAGTAGATAATGTTTGACAATATAAAAAATTTCATTAAGAAGATAGGTAAAAGAGAAGAAAAAAAGCAATCACAAAATAATTCAAAAAATGCTGCAAAAGAAAGATTACATTTAGTATTAATGCAAGATAGAGCTAATGTATCAGCAGATTTCTTAGAATTAATGAAACAAGAAATAATAGAAGTAATAAAAAAATATATAGAAATAGATGAAAAAGAAATAGATGTAAGATTAACTAATAAAGAGAATGAAGATGGAACAAATGGAGCACCAGCTTTATATGCAAATATTCCAATTTTAAATATAAAAAATGATGCTAGAAAGATAAATAAAACAGATATAGAAAATAATGATAAAAACGAACAAAATCAAGATATGGAGTCAGAAAAAGAAGATCAAGATATAAAGAAAGAAGATAATAATAATCAAATACATGAAAAAAGTACAAATAACATAGAAAACGAAGATAATAAAAATAATAATGTAGATGAAGAAGTAAAAGAGAAACAGGAGTCAAACACAAATAAAGAAGATGAGATCAAAATAGAAAATGAAAACTTAAATGAAGATAAAATAAATGTTGCAAATGAAAAAAAGATGATAATTTAAAGTAGAAGAGTGATTTAATGAGAAAAAGGGAATTAAAAAATATTGAGTGGAGTTTATTAATAGTGGCAATAATACTTACATTAATAGGATTGGTTGCTCTATTTTCGGCTACACAAGAAATTGAATATGATGAATTTAAAAAACAAATAATTTGGTTTGTAGTTAGCTTAGTAGCAATGGTAATAGCAATGCTAATAAATTATGAAACATTAGTAAAATTATCACCAGTTTTTTATGGAATATTTATAATACTCTTAATTGCAGTATTATTTACAAAACCAATAAATGGTGCAACGAGCTGGTTTGATATAAAAGGATTTAGTTTGCAACCTTCAGAGTTTGCGAAAATTGCAGTGATATTATTTTTAGCATTTACAATATCAAAAATACAAGAAAGATATATTGATGATATAAATAAACCATCTAGGTTATTAATAATATTTGCAGTACTAATAGTACCATTATTATTAATAATAAAACAACCTGACTATGGTACAGCAATGTCATTTTGTATAGCTATAGCAGTAATGTTATTTACATCAGGATTAAATAAGAAATATATTATAGGAGCAGTAATTATAGTTGCGGTATCAATACCAGTATTATATAATTTTATATTACCAGAACATGCAAAAAAGAGAATAGATATATTTCTGAACCCAGAGTCAGACCCTAGAGGAAGCGGATATAATATAATTCAATCAAAATTAGCAATAGGTGCAGGTCAGTTAACAGGAATGGGGTTAGTAAAAGGAAATCAAACACAATTAGGGTATTTATATCCTAAAACAACAGATTTTATATATTCTGTAATAAGTGAAGAAATGGGATTCATAGTAGCAGGTATAATTATAGTATTATATGTTCAATTAGTTACAAAAGCATTATATATAGCAAAAACAGCAAAAGATACATTAGGAGCATTAATTGCGTCAGGAATAGCAGGTATATTCTTGTTTCATATGACTGAAAATATAGGAATGGTAATGGGATTATTACCAATTACAGGTGTACCATTATTATTTATAAGTTATGGTGGAAGTTCACTAATTACAAGCTATATATTAATAGGATTATTATTAAATATAAGTAGTAAAAGACAAAAAACAATATTTGTAAAATAATGTCTAGCTCTGCATATGTCAGCTCAGAAATTTGGCAGACGAGATTTTTCAAAGAAAAATCTTGGATGACGATGAACGAGCGAAGCGAAGTGAAAGGGACTGTCCCCAATGGACATGGCAAAAGTGGACATAAGGTGGAATGAATGTATTTAAAAAAGTTAAAGATAGGAAATGTAGAATTAGAAAATAATTTAATATTAGCTCCAATGGCAGGTGTAACAGACCTGCCATTTAGAAAAGTATGTAAGAAGTTTGGTCCAGGTCTAGTATGTACAGAAATGATTAGTAGTAAAGCGATTTTTTATAATGATTCAAAAACTAAATTGCTAATGAAAACAGAAGGAGAACAAAGACCAATTAGTATGCAGATATTTGGTAGTGATGAAGAAACAATGGGATATGCCACTAGTTATATAAATGAATTGACTGATATAGTTGATATAAATATGGGATGTCCTGCTCCAAAAGTTGTAAAAAATGGAGATGGAAGTAAGCTATTATTAGATATAAATAAGGCTGAGAAAATTGTAAGAACAGTTGTAAAAAATTCTAAAAGACCTGTAACCTTAAAAATAAGAAAAGGGTGGGATTCAAACAATATTGTTGCTATAGAATATGCACAAATGGCAGAAAAATCAGGAGTATCAGCAATTACGGTACATGGAAGAACTAGAACTGAAATGTATTCAGGTGAAGCTGATTTAGACATTATAAAAAAAGTTAAAGAATCGGTTAATATTCCTGTAATAGGAAATGGAGATATAGTTGATGAAGAATCTGCTTTAAAGATGTTTGAATATACAGGTGTAGATGGAATAATGATAGGTAGAGGATGTTTTGGTAATCCTTGGGTTTTTCAAAGAATAAAATATTTTTTAGAAAATGGAAAAAAACTTGCTGATATTTCCAATGAAGAGAAGTTAAGAGTTATTAAAGAACATATTAAGTATGAACTTGAAGAAAAAGAAGAAGTTACAGCTCTAAGAGAATTGAGAAAGCATATTGCTTGGTATACAAAAAATATGCCAAATTCAAGTGAATTTAGATATAAAATAAATCAGATTGAAAATAAAGAGGAATTAATTGCTAAAATAGAGGAGTTTTTTTAAATGTCCAATAGGGACAGTCCCCAATTGTACATAAAAAATTATAAACCGAATAAAAATTAATAATAATTAATTTTTAGGAGGTTTTTTTATGTTGAAAAACAAGAAAATAATAATAGGATTAATAATTATTATAGTAATTGTAATA
>CAPNAQ010000024.1 GCA_948663505.1 uncultured Clostridia bacterium
TTGATAGGAAGTGAGCAAATGATAAATCATCAAAAACAATACAACAGAGTAGAAAATACATATAAAGAACTTCAAATAGAATACGAGATATTTAGAAAAAAGACAACATATAAAAATAGAACGATGATAAATCAAAAAATACAAGAACATAGAGAGGCAATATCAAGCTTAAAAGCAAGTATAAATAATATATATTTGAAGTAGGGAGGTCACAAATGAAAATATATGGAATATACAATATAAAAGAAAAAGAAGAATGTATAAGAGTAGGAACGATGGAAGAAATAACAAAGTTTTTAGACTTAACAGGGAGAGAGATACAATATGCATTAAAGAATCATTTAATAAGAAATAAATATGAAATATGTTATTTGTATAAAGAATAGGAGGAACAAAAGAGATGAGGTTAGACAAAGAAGTTAAAAGAAAAACAATAGCAGATTTAAAGAAATATCCTGATTGGATAGTAAGGATAGAATGTCAAGGACTAGGCGGTGAACCAGTAACTCTTGGTGGATATTGGGAAGAAAATTTTATAAATAGAGAATCTAGGCATTCGATAATTGAAGATAGTATAGTATATGATGAAGAAGTAAAAAGAAAAATATTTGCAATAGAGAGAGTATTTGAAAGATTGAAAAAAAATAGTATTAGAAAAGATATAATAAGATTAAGATATTTATTGCCAGATAATACAGCAAAAGAAATACAAGATGAATTAAAAATTTCAGAGGTTACATATAGAAGATTAAATGATTCAACTTTAATAAGTTTTGCAAGAGCATTAGGGCATATAATATAGAATTTAAAAAATGACGGTTTTTTAACGTTTTTTTAACGGTTTTTAGTAGACAAAACTAACGGTGTCAATATATAATTTCAGTAGAATTAAAAGTGTGTCTATAAGATACATAATATAATTACTATTGAAAAATAATTATTACCTAAAGCTAGTTATAGATTTATTTTATAGCTAGTTTTTTATTATACGTTATTACCAGTATGCTAGGTAACTGATAATATAAATAAAAAATCACCTCCTTTAGTGAGAATGTAAAAACAGTGGAACAACAGAGCTTTCCTAGCGAGTTCAAATAAAAATATTATAAAAAGGTGTAAAAAATGACAGATGAAGAAAGATATGAAAAATACTTAAAAGAACATTGTAAAGAATGTAAAAACAGAACAGGAGACTTATGTGACATAAGGATATTTATATTAAACAATGTAGTCTGTACAAAGTGTAGGTATTATGAAAGAGAAGATAGATTATAGCAAATGCATGAAAAAGAAATGTCAAGAATGCAAAAATTATGATAAATGTTTTGGATATAGAGGAATTAAAGATGAAACAAAGAAGATTAAGAAGAAAAAATTATAATTGGGAAATAGAAATAGCAAAAGGAAATACAGACAAATTTTATCATTCTACTGATTTTGATATAGCAAGAGAAAAAGTATTAGCTAGAGACAAATACAAATGTCAATTTTTTTTAGGTAAATGGAGTGATGGAATACATAAACCAAATAAAATAAAGATAATAGATGCCAATACAGTACATCATATAATACCAATTAAAGAAAGACCAGATTTAGCATTAGATATAAATAATATGATAAGCTTAAGCTTTGAAGCTCATGAAATAATAGAAGGAAGGCATAGATGGACATGGTATAAAATAAAGAAACTACTTACAAAGGAGATGTGGTAATGAAGTTAAAGCATTTATTGCAAGCATATAAAGTAAATAATATAGAAGCGGAATTAAAAGAGATGGATGATGACAGAGAAAAAGCAGGAGTAATAATATTTAATGACAGTATGTCCGCAAGTTATTTATTAGATGATGAAGATATAGTTGTATCAATGGTAATGTTTTTTAATACAATAAATACCCCCATAGGCACTAAAACCCCTACCATAACTCAAATGATAGATTATACTATTAAAATAATAAATATAATTCAAAATACAATTATGTTATTATCAAATATATCAAAGAAAGAAGCTAATTAGATAAATTAGGAATGTTTGATAATACATTTAGAATACGGTAAACAAATAAAGCATTTAGAGAATAGCTATAAAATAAAAATAATAGATGGATTGTTGTGTTTTAGCATAACTGAAATAGAAATGTAGGTTAAGATAAAAATAGTTAGATAGTATAAGAATAGAAAAACAATAATATTTAAGATAGAATATAAATAATAAAGAAAAACTAAAAACTTAAAAGCTTTGAAACTGTAAGATTATAACAATATACAAAAAATTATGTTGACTTAATACCCCATTCAAAAACTGAAACAATAAAAATCTTAAGGGGAGCGGGTGTGAGGTCTTGACTGTTTAAAAAATTTAATTTTCTCACGTGAAAGGGGGTATATTATGGCAAAAATGAAAGAAAATAATAAAGACAAAAAAGAAATAGAGCAAATAAAAGAAGATTTGTTAAATCAACTATTAGAACAAGGAAAATTTGGAAAACATTTTGAAAGTTTAGTTGAGGATTATATACATTTAGAAAAATTAAAAAGAGACATACAAAAAGATATTGAAGAAAATGGATTAAGAATTAAGGTAATGACAGGAAATGGATTTAAATCAGAAAAACCTAACGAAAGTATTCAAAACATACTAAAAGTAAATGGACAACAATTAAAAATTTTACAAGATTTAGAATTAAAAATGTCATCTCAAACACCGAAAGAAGGTGAAGGAGATGATTTGTTGTAAGGAAATAGATGATTATATAAAATTTGTTGAAGAAAATCCAAACGAAACAGATGATGAAATAAAATTGTTAATTAAAAATATAGTAAAGCCGACATTGTCAAGAGATGATGTTCTTTTTGATGAAGAAATATTTCGCAAAGCAGTTAAATATTGTGAAAAGTGGTATTATAAATTATTTCTATATCAAAAATTTACATATGCATTGTTTTTCATGTATGACAAAAACAATCATGACATAGTAATTTTTCCTGATATTTTAATATTAATGGCTAGAGGAAATGGAAAAGATGGAATGATAATGCCATTAGCTAATTTCCTACAGACACATTATTATGGAGTTAAAAACTATCACATAGATATTGTTGCAACATCAGAAGAACAAGCATTAAATTCATTTAAAGTTGTTTATAACATGTTAGAAACTAATAAAAATATAATGAAAAAATATTTTTATTGGAACAAGACAGAGGTAATAAGCAAAGCAACACATTCAATTTTAAGATATAACACAGCAAATGCAAAAACAAAAGATGGTAAACAAACAGGAATGATAATATTTAATGAATTACATGCTTATGAAGATTATAAACAAATAAATGTATATAGTTCAGGGCTAGGAAAAATAAAACATGCAAGAACAGTAACAATAACAACAAATGGAACAGTAAGAGAAGGACCACTAGATGAAAAAATATCTATGTCTAAATTAGTTTTAAATGGAGAAGAAAATTTTTTAGGATTACTACCTATTATTTTTAAAGTAAATGATTTAGATAGTGTAGATATTCCAATGAAAAAGTTTTTACAAACAGGGAATAAAGAAGATATAGATATAACAATATGGTGTCAAGCAAACCCTAGTTTAAGATATATGTCAGTGTTAAGAAACGAACTTATAAGAGATTATATTAAAATGCAAAAACAAAAATCTTATAGAGTTGAATTTTATGCAAAAAGAATGAATTTACCACAACAAGATGAAGAACAAGTTGTTACAGATTGGAAAAACATATTAAGAGCCTCTTATATTAATGTAGAAAAAGAAATTCCAAGAAATACTGGAAATATAACAGGTAGATTAGCTATTGTTGGAATAGATTTTGCTTCTTTAAACGACTTCGCAAGTGCAGGATTTTTATTTAAAAGAGATGGTGAATATATATGGAGGCAAAAAACATGGATATGTTCAAAAAGCAAATTTTTTGGAGATATAAAATTTCCATTTGATAACATAGGACAAGAAGGTTTTGAAGATTTTGAAATAGTAGATAAGGATTCTATTGATGGTCGAGATATGATTTTATGGATTCTATCAGAAATGGTTAAATATAATGTAAAAAAAATTGTGCTTGATACATATAGATATAAATTATTAGAACAAATATTTAAAGAAATAGGTATAACAATAGAAACTAAAGAAGTACCATATGGATTAGTGAGAATGATTAGATATCCTGCGAGTATAGCTTCAATTGTAGCACCAAGAATAGAAGTAGCATTTGCAGAAGGAAAAATAAATATAGGAAATAGTGCTATTATGAGATGGGCAATAAATAATACTAGTGTAAAAGAAGGCAAGGATGGAAATAAAAAATATGAAAAAATTGAACCAAAATTGAGAAAGAACGATCCTTTTATGGCTTTTGTTGTAGCGATGAGTGCACAAGAACTATTAGATGAAGAAATTATTTATGTTTAGGAGGTGGACAAGTGATATTAGATAAAATATTTAAAAATTCAAATGGAGAAAATGTAAATCTTATAGATGTATTATTTGGAAAAAATGATTTTCAAAATTATATATATACATTAGCAGAAGCACATGCTATTGATTTAATAGCAAGAACAATTGCAAAATGTGAAATACAAACATTTGAATTAAAGAATAAAAAAATAGAAGAAACAAAAGGAAATCTATATTGGACATTGAATTTACAACCTAATTACAATGAAAATGGAACAAAATTTATATATAAATTAGTTACAAAATTATTAACAAATAAAACAGCCTTAATAATTATAAATAAAAAAGTAAAAACAAATTTGTTATATATTGCAGATACTTATAATGCCTCTAATGATATATTATATGGAAAAACATTTGAAAATATAACTATTTCAGATGATGAAGGAAATTCATTGCCAATAAAAAGAATATATAATCAAAATAATTCAATATATTATTCACTAAAAAATGAAGATATTGCAAAAACAAGTGAATCCTTTAAACTTAACACAGCAAAGATTTTAAGGTCAGCAGAAAAAAGTTTTATAAGAGCAAATACAGGAAAATGGCGATTAAAAAATCCAGGTGGACAGCCAACAATGATTGATATAGAAACAAAACAACCAATAAGTTATGAAAAATATAAAGAAAAAATTACAGAAGGTTTGTTTAATGATGAAGAAGCAATTGTTATGTTGTCAGAAATATTTGAATTAATAAATTTAAATAAAGATAATAATAAGAATTTAACAGATTTTGAAACAATATTTATTAGAACAGGAAATACTGTAGCTCAAAAGTGGAATATTCCATTAGATATATTTTGGGGAAATAAGACAGAAAAATCAACAGGAAACAATGATTTTATAACTTTCGCTGTAGATATATATTTTGAATTATTAGAAGATGGTTTTAATATTTCATTAGTTGGAAAAGAGAGCTTCTTAAAAGGAGAATATATTCAATTTAATAGAACAAATTTAAATCATAGAGATATAATGGATTCAACAACTGGAATAGATAAATTAACATCAAATAGATTCAGTAGAAATGAAATAAATAAGTTATTAAAATTACCAAATATAGATGAAGATTGGGCAAATGAACATGCTTTAACTAAAAATTATGAAAATGTGGAAGGAGGTGCGAAAGAAGATGGAGAATAATTTTTTGAATTTTAGAAAAATAAGCGAAACAGAAACAGAACTATATATATATGGAAATATAGAAAAGAAGAATCTTATTGATGAATGGTTAGGAACAGGAAATGATAAGACAGATGCATATTCATTAAAAAATGCACTAGAACATGTAGATACTCCAAATTTAACAGTAAGAATAAATTCTTATGGTGGTTCAGTTTCAGAAGGTCTTGCTATATATAGTTTATTATCTGAATTTAAAGGACATTTAAAAACAATAGTTGATGGATTTGCTTGTAGTGCTGCAAGCATAATTTTTATGGCAGGAAGTGAAAGAGTAGTGCCTGAAAATGGATTGCTAATGATACATAACGCATGGACAGAAGCAAGAGGAGATTCAAATGTTATGAAGAAAACAGCAGAAGATTTAGAAAAAATAACTCAACCAGCTTTAAATATTTATGTACTCAAAACTAATTTATCAGAAGATGAAATAAAAGAAAAGATGGATAAAGAGGAATGGATAACTTCAAAAGAAGCTTATGAATGGGGATTTTCTACTACTCAAGAGAGAAAAAATGAAGTTATGCAAGCTTTAGAAGCAGACTTTGTGTATAAATTAGTAATGAAAAATAAGAAACTTCAAAAAGAAGTTAAAGAATTAAAAGAAAAAGATAATATAGAAGTTGTTCAAGAAATAGATGAAATTGTAAAAAATGCTTTTGAACAAACATTAAATAATCATGTAAAAAAATTAGAAAATATAATCTTATATGGTAATTCGAAAGAAGAACTATTGGATTTATTTGACAAATTAAATAAAAAACAGATTAAAACAGACTCTTGGGAGTCTTTTTTTAATACAAAAAATAAAAAAAGGAAGGTAAAAAATTATGAAAATTAATGAAACAAAAATGAAACAAGCTCAAGAAGAAGCTTTAAAAATTCTTCAAGAATCAGAAGATAAATCACAAGCTATTGTTGAGGCTATGGAGAAAATCAATGAAGTTCAATATGAAGAACTAATTTCAGAAATAGTAGAACAATCAAATAAAGCTGAAAGTGATACAGCTTATGCAAAATCTTTAGGATTAAGAACATTATCTAAAGAAGAAAAAACATTTTATGAAGCATTAAAAAATGACCCTAAACAAGCAATAACAGGAAATCAAATCGATATTATGCCAACATCAATTATAGATGTTACATTAGAAGATATTAAAAAAGAAAGTGGAATATTAAGTTATATTAACTTTGCACCAGCAAATGTTAAAAAATGGATAGTAGCATCAAAAACAGGAGCATTCTCTTGGACAGAATTAACAGACAAAATAAAAGGAGAAATCAAAGCAAGTTTTGCAGTATTAAATATGGAAGTATCTAAATTAACAGTATATATGATAATACCAAAAGCCATTAGAGATTTAGCATTACCATTTGTTGATAAATATTGTAGAGCTGTATTAAAAGAACAATTAAATGATGGATTAGAATATGGAGCATTACAAGGAACAGGATTAAATGAACCTGTAGGAATGTATAAACAAATTGCTAAAACAAATGAAGATGGAACACATCAAGATAAAACGGTTGATACAAGTTTAACATCATTTAAACCAAAAGCTTTAGCAGAAATGAAAAAATATTTAACAAAAAATGGAATGAGAACAATAGATAAATTAATATTAGTTTGTCATCCTAACGATGAAGCTGATTATATTGCACCTGCAATTTATGATGATGAAGGAAAATTAGTTGCTTCATATAAAAATTTAGAAGTAAAAACATGTAGCAACAACCCACAAGGAAAAGCATTAATATTTATTCCTAAAAAATATACAATGGGTCTAACAGGTTTAGACTTCAAAGAATATGACCAAACTCTAGCATTAGACGATGCAGATGTTATTATAGGAAGAGGATACGCAAATGGTAGAGCATCAGATGATAATATTGCATATGTATTTGATGTAACAAAATTAGAAGAATATGTTCCATCTGTAAAAATTATTGGATCTATTGCAACAACAGTTGATGGTGAAGTTATAACAAAAAATGAAGTACAAGGAGCTTAAAAAATAAGCTCCTAAATTATATATAGGAGGAATTAAAAATGGACGAAAAATACAAAGTTGTTCATACTTTTAAAGATTTAGAAGATAACGAACATATATATCTTGAAAATAAAGATATATATCCTCGTAATGGTTTAGAACCAACGAAAAAAAGAATTAAAGAATTATCTTCAACTAAAAATAAAATCGGTAAAATTTTAATAGAAAAAGTAGAAAATACAGTTGAAGAAATACAGACTACAGAATAGGGGTGTATTGAATGAATGATACACAAATAGAAGATATTTTACGAGAAATAAGAAACGAACAACATCCATTAGAAGATGATGAAACAATTATAGGTTATATAAAAAAAGGCGAATATGATATTAATGACAGTTCAGGAGCAAAGATTAATTATGAAATTGATTTAAAAGCAAGAAGTTTATTAATAGATTATGTTTTATATTCTAGATATAAAAGATTATCAGAATTTAGACAATTAAATGCAGGTGAATATGCTGAATTACAAGCAAAATATTACAAACCTACCAATATATAATGATGGATTTTTTAAACTTTTTGAAATAAGACAAACCAATGATAAATTTCCAATAGAATATTTACATAATGCAGGTAAACCTGATATTTGGTTTGAAGAATTATCAATTTCAGACAGATTAAGATTTGATGCCGAAGAAAGAGAAAAGAAAATAACCTATAAATTAAGAATACCACAAATGAAAGAAATAGACTCGTTATGTGTTGTAAAAATAGATGATAAATATCACAAAGTTTTCAATAGTTACCATTTTACAAATAAAGAAGGATTTAAACAAACAGATTTAACATTAGAATATTATCCACGAGTTAAATTGGAGGAAGAATTATGACAAAACAAGAATATATGAACTTATTAGATGAATTAGAAATTCCAATAAGTGAATCAACACCAAAAGATGATGATATGGAAAAAGATATAAGAATACATTTATGGGAATATAATTGGGAAGATAATATGGCAAGTGGACAAGACTATAATACTATAGTCACATATCAAACATCAATAATAGCAAGTAAACCAAGACATCCTAAACTTTTAGAGTTAAAAAAGAAACTAAATGATAAAGGATATTATCCTTCAATACAACATGAATATATTGCAGAAAACAGAAGAATACATTCATTTTTTTCAATAGATATATTAGAAAATATTGGAGATGAAGAAAATGAGTAATAAAACATATGGATATTCAGGATTTGAAGCTTTATCAGAGATATTAGAAAAATATTCAGATAATGTTGATAATTTTATAGATGTTTTAGAGGTTGGAGCTAAAGAATTTATAAAAGATTTACTTAAATTACCTAAACCAATTTCTAAAATAAGAAAAACAGGATATACACATTTAATTAATAGTTTTGCATATAGAAAGAAAAAAGATGAAATTGAAGCAGGATGGGGGAAATACTATGGGCCTATGGTCGAACATGGAACTATAAATATGAATGCAAATCCACATGTTTATCCATTATGGGATAAACACAAAGAAAAATATTATAAAACAATGGTTACTAAGTTAGGATTAAAGACTTGGTAATTTTTTTATTAAGAAAGAAGGTATGTAAAATGTCAATAGAGAATAAAAGACCAATGATTAAGGAAACAGTAGGAGCATTATATTGTGCTTTTAATACACCAACTGAAAATGGTGAATTTGATATTAAAAATTATGAAGAAACAAAAAGAAGAGATGTTGTAAAGCAAATAGGAACTACAGAAAATGCTGAAAGTGCTGTAGTAAGAGCAAGTGGTGGAGATTATGTAACAGCTTCACAGACTTCAAGTGTTGAACAATCTGTCGAAGTAGTTGCATTTGATTCAGATGTTCTAGCAAGAATGAGAGGCGACCAAATAGGAAAATATTTAATAAAAAGTGGAGCTTCTTCTCAAAGACCATATTTCGCATTTGGTAAAGTTGTTAAAAAACTAGGAGGAGTTGTTGAATATGTTTGGTATCCAAAATGTCAATTAGCGGAAAATACTGATGATATAGCAACATCAGAAGATAGTTTTTCAGAACAAAATGATACATTAACAATAAAAGCTTTATCTTTTGATGATATAGGTACTAAATCAGTTAGAATTAGTAGTGAAATGCAAAGCTTTCCAAAAGGATTAACAGAGGAAATGTTTTTTGAAAAGCCAATAACAACAGATGAAGAAATTGAAAAATTAATAGAAACACCTCAAGAAACAGTAAGTGAAGATATACAAGGGGCTTAGATTAGTCCCTTTAAAAATTAAATAAAGGAGATAGATTGTGGAAATAGAATTAAAAAATGGCGAAAAAATAACTTTAGAAGTTACATCACTTTTTTTAGAATATATTGAAGATTATGAAGGTGGGATAGAGCAATTAAAAAAAGATGCTCAAGGAGAAAAAGATAAAAATGGATATACAAAAAAGATGTATGCTACTAATCAATTATTGTATGCAATAGTTGCATCTAATTATGATGAACCTTTAACATATAGACAAGCGGTGCGACTTGTGAAGTTAGAAGATATAGAGACAATAGTTGAATTTTTGATTAATAATATACCAGTAATAAAAAATACCATGAATTTAGATGTAGATAAACACAATTACAGAAAATAATAAAAAAATATAATTATTTACAAGTTTCGACATCTTTTTTACATGTAATATAGTAAATTAAAATACAAGGTGAATAATTTAAGAATTTTTAATTTTTATGTTGCAAAAGGAAGGAAAGGGATTTTTGTGATTTGTAAAAAATGTAAAAAAGAATGTTTAGAAAGTGAACTAAAGAATGGCATATGTCAAGAATGTATAACTAAAAGTAAAAATAGTTTAATTGTACCAATGATTATATCTATTTTTATATCTGTTTTTTTAAGTTTACTTATTATAGGTATAGTTAATAGTGAGGTAAAACTTTCAGATTTCAAAATAGTATCTTTTAATATGGACACTGAAAAATCTACATATGAATATTCAGATGATGTAGTATCATATTCAGGAAAGGGAAAAATTTTATGTAAAAATGAACAAAATGACTATATTATACTAATTGAAGGAACAAATAAGATAAACAATAAAAAAGATTATATTCCTGTTATTATCCATAATGGAAGCGGTGAATTTTCTACCTATGATTCTAGTTATTCAGGAACAACACAAAAACCTGAATATGAATTTAAAATTATAGGATACAGAAGTTTTAAAAAATAAGTAAAATTTAAATAATATGAAATTACAAAAAACACCAAAATTTATTTGGTGTTTTTTTGTGTGTAAAAAGAGGTGATAAGATTTGACAAATGATTTAAAAAGAGTTGGTTTGGTATTTACACAAGAAGGAGCTGTAGATTTTAAAAAGACTTTACAAGAAGTAAATCTTGAATTAAATAAGAATTATAATCAATTTAAACAAGTTCAAGCTCAATGGGACAATTCAACAAAAAGTACAGAAAAATTAAGAGCAGAACAAGAATATTTAAAAAATGCTTATGCAATTCAAACAGACAAAATAAATACTTTAAAAATGCAATTAAGTGATTTAGAAAATGCAGAAAATAAAAATACAACAGCAATTAAGAAAAAAAGAAATGAATTAACAACTGCAGAGACAAAATTAGAAACATATAATAGAAAAATAAAAGAAATAGAAAATCAATTAAATAATACTGGGAAAAGAATTATAGAATTTGGATCTAAAATAGGAGAGATTGGAAAAAAGATAGAAAGTGCAGGCAAAAAAGTGTCTGCTTTTTCTATTGCTACAACAACAGCATTAGTAGCTTGTGCAAAAAATGCAATTGATTTTGAAGATGCATTTACTGGGGTAGAAAAGACTGTTGATGGAACAGAAGAACAAATGTCGAAACTAAAACAGGGAATTAGAGATATGGCTAAGGAGATACCTTCTACAACAACAGAGATAAGTGCAGTAGCAGAAGCAGCAGGACAATTAGGCATAAAAACAGAAAATATATTAGATTTTTCTAAAGCGATGATAGATTTAGGAAATTCTACAAATTTAACTGCAGAAGAAGCCGCTTCACAATTAGCTAAATTTGCTAATATTATGCAAATGTCACAAGGAGATTTTGATAAACTGGGTTCTACAATTGTTGATTTAGGGAACCATTTTGCAACAACAGAAGCAGATATTGTTGATATGGCTATGAGATTAGCAGGAGCAGGAAAACAAGTTGGATTATCTGAAGCACAAGTTTTAGGTTTAGCAACAGCTTTAAGTTCAGTTGGTATAGAAGCAGAGATGGGAGGATCTGCAATTTCAAAAGCCATGGTAAAAATGCAAAATGCAGTTGAACAAGGAGGAATTAAATTAGATACTGTATTAAAAAAGACAGGAATGACATTAAGAGATTTAGAGCTTATGGCAGCAAATGACTCTATGGGGTTTAAAGAAATGGCTCAAAGTATTGGAATGACAAGTACAGAAGTTAAACAATTAATAACAGCAGGCACAAATTTAGAAGATTTTGCAAGAATTTCAGGAATGACAACACAACAATTTAAAAAGGCATGGAAAGAAGATGCAGCAGGGGCTTTATCAGCATTTATTAAAGGACTTGGAGAAGCAGAAAACAAAGGAGAAAGTGCAATAACAATGTTATCTGAAATGGGTTTGACAGAAGTTAGATTAAGAGATTCTTTATTAAGGGCTGCAAATGCAGGAAGTTTATTTAATGATACAATAGAAACAGGAACAAAGGCATGGGAAGATAATACAGCTTTAACAAATGAAGCTAATAAAAGATATGACACATTAAAAAGTCAAATTCAAATTGCTATACAAAAAATACAAGACATAGCAATTTCTATTGGTGAAAAATTAATGCCATCAATTCAAAAAATATTAGATGGTTTTAGTGAATGGATTAAAAAGTTTGAAAGTTTATCTGATGAACAGGTAGATATGATAGTAAATATAGGTTTGATTATTTCAGCAATAGGACCATTAATAACTATTTTTGGGAAATTAACTTCAACAGTAAGAACAGTAACCAAAGGAATAGGAACAATTGTCCAAGCAATAGGCGTTATGAATGGTACAGTAACAACATCATCGACAGCCGTTAATGCTTTGGCTTCTATTATGACATCTTTAAGCAATCCAACAACATTAGCAATAACAGCGATAGGGCTTTTAACAACTGCTACAATGGCATATTATATAGCAACTGAAAAGGAAAAAGTTTCATTAGGTGGGTTAAGAGATGAAGTCAATAAACAAAGAGAAAGCTGGAATAATCTACAGGAAGCAAGGAATAAGAATTTAAGTAATTCTGTATATGAAATTGAAAATTGCGAAAGATTAATAAAAGAATTAGCAAAAATAACAGATGAAAATGGAAAAGTAAAAGAAGGATATAAGGAAAGAGCACAAGTAATATTAAATGATTTAAATAATGCATTGGGAACAGAATATAAACTAAATGGAAATATTATTGATAGTTATCAAAATTTAAAAGACAATATAGAAAAAGTTATATCAGCCAAAAAAGCAGAAGCTATTTTAAATGCATATCAAGAAGAATATGCAGAAGCTATAAAAAAACAAGCAGAAGCAACAGAAACTTTAATAGGATTAAAACAAAAATTAACAGAAGCTAGTGAAAAGATGGCAAGTGGAACAGCACTAGAAAGATCAGAAGCTAAACAACAATATGAAAGTATAGCAAGAGAAATTGGAGAACAAACAGAATTAATAGGAGAATATGGAAAAACAATTACAGAATATGAAAACTTGCAAGTTGCTAGTTTAGAAGGAAATTCTGAAAAAATAGAAACAGCTACAAATAATTTAACCGCTTCATATAAAAGAGTAAAACAGGAAACAGAAAGTAGCATTTCAGAACAAATAAATATTCAAGCAACATATGTAGAATATTTAAAGGACAGTTTAAAAGAAGCAGAACAAACAAATAACGAATATCAAAAGAAAATATTAAATACACAATTAGAAACTAATAAACAAAAATTAGCAGATTTAGTAGATAACTTAGTTCAAGAAACAAATGCAATACAAAATCTAACACCTGAACAAATAGAGGCTTGGAAAAAGTTAGCTCAACAAAGTTATTCGGAATATGACGAGGCATTATCAAAAGTTTCAGAAAAAACAAAACATGAAATAGAAAAATCAACAGGAATAGTAGCGACAAATGCAACATTACCTGATGCAAGTGAATTTAAAGCTTCTCATACATCAATGATATTTAGTGAAAATTTAACACTAGCAGACATAACTCAAGCAGAATTAAATAAATCAACAGATATAGTATCAACAAATGCAACATTACCTGATGCAAGTGAATTTAAAGCTTCTCATACATCAATGATATTTAGTGAAAATTTAACACTAGCAGACATAACTCAAGCAGAATTAAATAAATCAACAGATATAGTATCAACAAATACATCATTACCAAATGAAAGTGGAAAAAAGGCATCTAATACATCAGCAACATTTAAAAATAATCTTAACTTATCAAACATTGCACAAGAAGCAACAAATAGTGCATCAGCACAAATTAGAAATAATTCATCTGTTGAAAGTGCAACAGCAGAATTAGGACAAGAAGCAAATAGAGGATTTAATAACAATGTAGCACCAAGTAAATGGGGTGCAGATTTAGTTAGTTTATTAGCAGGTGGTCTAACAAGTGGTAATTCTAAATCAATTATATCAAGAGCAGCATCGAAAGTAGGCAGTTGGATAAGTAGTTATTTACATTTCTCAGTTCCAGATAAAGGCCCTTTATCTGATATGGATGAATCAATGCCTGATATGATTGAATTAATGGCAAAAGGAATTGATGATAATAAATCTAAGTTGATAAAATCAGTTAAAAATATGTCTAGTGAAGTAAAAGATGAGCTTGAAACAATAAATGGAGAAGATATAGAGACAAATAAAGATATACCATTAAATAAATATAATACAAATAATGAAAAGTATATATTTAATATGAATGTATATTGTCAAAAATTAGACAACAAAGAATTGGATAATATATTTAATTATATAAATAAAAGATTTGGTACTGAGTATTAAAAAAGGAGAGAACATGAGAGTAGTAGAATTTTATTTAATAAATGAAAAAGGACAAGAATATTCATTAATGGATGAAGTAAATTATTGTTTGATGACAGATGTTGCAGGATTAGGATATAGTTACGAGACACAATATCAACAGTTAGGAAATACATTTATAAATACTTTAAGAACAATGGAACAAGGAAAAATTGAAGGAAATGCAAAATTTAGAAATTATGATAATTTTAAAAATTTCATTGATTTTATTGAATGTTCTGAAAAATTGAAATTCTTATATAAAATACCACTTTCTAATAATAAAAAAGTAGAATATTTAAAAGATGTGGTCGTTCAAAGCATTTCAAAAGGTACTATAGTAAAAGAAGATGAAAAACTAAATTCAACAATTACATTTGATTGTTTAAGTTTATGGTATCAAGATAAAGAGACAGTTTATACAATAAGTAAATTAGAAGAAGAATTACAGTGGGATTTTAAATGGAATACTAGATTTTCAGATTATACATCAAGGAGTATAACATTTAATAATGATGGACATACAGAAGCTTCCTTTATGTTAGAAATGCGAAATTACCTTATTAATCCAGGAATTAATGTTATAAAAAATGATAAAGTTATTTATAATTTAAGAATGCCTATAACAATTCAGCAAGGGGAAAGGTTATTAATATCTTCAAAAGATAATGAAATTTTTATAAAGAAACAGAATATAGATGGAAGTTTTGAAAATTTATTCAAGAAAAAGTATGGGATAGATTTAAATAATAATAATATTTTTAAACTACCAAAAGGGACAAGTATTATTACTCTTGTTGCAGATAATAATATTTATGACGCAAAATTAAATATTTTCAAGCAATATAAGGTGGTGTAAAAAGATGGATAGTATTGCTTATTTTTTAAATAAAAATAATTTCGAAATAGAAGATGTTGTACAAATAAAAGATTATCAAATTAATCTTGATGAAGAAACAAATGCTAAGACATCTATAACAATTATAAAAAAACCAAATGCAAGTGATAAAGATATAGTTTTCATTAAAGAAAAAGAAAATATAATATTTATGGGAATAATTGAAGCTCCAATTAGCGATGATGAAACTACTTATAAAATTAATGCAAAATATATTACAAATTTATTTGATAGAAAAATAATCTTAAAAAATAGTAATTTAATAAAAGAAAAAGGAATTGAAGATTTTATTGCGTACACAATAGAAAATGAATTTTTAAATAGTGAAGATTCTTTATTAAA
>CAPNAQ010000025.1:0-11912 GCA_948663505.1 uncultured Clostridia bacterium
TTCTTTGTCTTCTATATCTAAAATTTGTAAATATTTATATTTATAATCTAATTCTTTCTTGTATTTTAAAAAATTTTTTGGTTTTATTAATTGATTTAATTCTTCTAATTTTTTTATAAGAACTTCTCTTTCATCATTAAGCTGTTTTGATAGTATTTTCATACTAAAGATTTTTTTATCAAGTGGCAATTTTTCATTCCTTTTTTTGTATTCTTCTTCTAAAAAATGTTTGTCATTAATTATTGTATCTATTTCTTTAATTTCTTCATTTATCTTTATTTTCTCATCTGTTATTTTCTTAATAAATTGTTTATTATCTTTTACTTCTTGTATCTTTTTTTCTAATTCCTCTTTGTTTTTCTTAAATACTTCTTCTTTTTCTTGATCAAATTTAACCTCTAATAATATTGATAAAAATTCAATTTCTTGTACCAATTTATCTTTCAGCTTTTTTCCATATTGGCTTTCTAATTTTTCCTTAAATACATAATAGTAATCTATTATAAATTCTTTGTTATTTATCCATTTTACTAAAAATTTTTCACTTAGTAACAATCGTAAGTTTTGATATATTAAATTATGATCTATGCTTTCGATTTCTCTTGATAATGTGGTCCAAGAATATCCATTAAAGTCTCTTAAAGGTTCAACCATATTGATATTATTTCCTGCATTTATTAAACTTGACATTGTTTCATTTACTAAAAAATATTCATCTTTTATAATGTTATCTTTTTTTGAAATTTTACATATCGCATATAATAATTTTCTTTCTATTGGATATGATAATATTTCTTTTTTTTCTTTATTTATTATATATGTTTTATTTTTTGGTATTTCTGTATTATTGTTACTCATTTTAATTATTTTAATAGAATTGCATTTTTTATTAATAATTTTCAATATATTTTCTATATATTCCTCTTTTGTTTCTGTATCTTTCTTTACAGCTTCTATATCTTTATATGCTGCCTCTATTTTGTATATTATACTTAGGAGAATGCTTTTGGCTTCTTCACTAAATTGCTTTTCTTCTAATATTTTTTCTAGTTTATTACTGTAATCTTTTTTTACAATCTTTTCTAAAATATTCTTTTTATTAGATTTCATTACATCCTCCTTTTTCATATTAATTGTCCATTTTGCCATGTCCATCAGGGACTGTCCCTTTTGGACATTATTCTTCTTGTGGTGCTGTTCCCATTTTTAATTCTTCTAGTTTTTCTTTTGTCATTAGAACTTCTCTTGGTTTACTTCCTTGATATCCTGATATTACGCCTCTTTCTTCCATTTGATCTATTATTCTTCCTGCTCTTGCATATCCTACTTTAAATCTTCTTTGTATAAATGATGTTGATGCCTGTCCTGTTTCTACTACTGTTTCTATTGCTTCCATCAAGAATGGGTCTGTTTCATCATCTTCTGCTTGTTCTTGTGCTAGCTGTTTTTCTGTTTTATTTCCATTTTCTATTGATTCTAATATATCTTCACTATATGTAGCTGTTCCATTTTGTTTTACAAAGTCTACTATTTTTTCTACTTCTTCATCTGATACAAATGCTCCTTGTACTCTTGCTGGTTTTGGTGCTCCTGTTGGGAAAAATAACATGTCTCCTTTCCCTAGTAATTTTTCAGCTCCTACTGAGTCTAATATTGTTCTTGAGTCTACTTGTGATGATACTGCAAATGCTATTCTTGATGGTACATTTGCTTTTATTAGTCCTGTTATTACATCTACTGATGGTCTTTGTGTTGCGATTACTAAGTGCATTCCTGCTGCTCTTGCTTTTTGTGCTAATCTACATATTGCTTCTTCTACATCTTTTGCAGCAACCATCATTAAATCTGCTAACTCATCTACTATTATTACTATTTGTGGAAGTTTGCCTGCCCCTCCATCTTTTTCTATTATATTGTTATATCCTTTTAAGTCTCTTACTCCTTTTTCTGCAAATAAATTATATCTATTGTCCATTTCTTGTACTGCCCATGCTAATGCTCCTGCTGCTTTTTTTGGATCTGTTACTACTGGGATTAATAGATGTGGTATTCCATTATATACTGATAATTCAACAACTTTTGGGTCTACCATTACTAATTTTACTTCACTTGGTTTTGCATTATATATTATACTTGTTATTATTGTATTAATACATACACTTTTTCCTGATCCTGTTGAACCTGCTATTAATACGTGTGGCATTTTGGCAATATCTGCTAATTGTACATTTCCTGCAACATCTTTTCCTAATGCTACTGATAATTTTGACTTATTATTTTGGAATTCTTCACTTTCTAATACTTCTCTTAAATGCACTGCTTCTTTTTCTTTATTTGGCACTTCTATTCCTACTGCTTGTTTTCCTGGTATTGGTGCCTCTATTCTTATTGTTTCTGCTGCTAGATTTAATGCTATATCATCTGCTAAATTTGCTATTTTACTAACTCTTACGCCTTCAGCAGGTTTTAATTCATATCTTGTTATTGTTGGTCCTACTGAAACATTTTCTACTCTTGCTGACACTCCAAAACTATATAATGTTTTTTGTAATTTTGTTGCTGTATCTGTTAATGCTTTTGCTCCACCTTTTAATGCTTTCTTATTTGGTTTTCCTAATAATTCTATTGGTGGATATTCATAGTTTTCATCTTCAACTATCATTGCATGCTCTAATTGTAATACTGCTTTTGTTTTATCTTCTTTCTTTTCTTCCTCCTCTTTAAATAGATTATTTTCTATTACATCTGGTTGGATTTCTTCTTTAGGCTCTAAATCAATTTTTTTCTTTTGTGCTTTTGTTTCTTTTGTTAATGGTGTTAAATCTTCTCCATCATGATTGTATTTTTTTCTTCCTTTTCTGTCCTCATCTTCCACAATTCTTCCACCAAAGTTGATTTTTATTTGTTCTCCACCTACACTATCATCTGCTAATGCCTCTTGCCTTGCTACTTGCTTCATTATTTGTTTATCTTCTCTTTCTTTTCTTTTTTGTTCAAGTAACTCTTGTCTTTCTCTTTGCTGCTCTTCTCTAAGTTTTAATTTTTGTTCTAATTTTTCTTCTCTATTTTCTTGTGATCTCTCTACCATATTATTTATTATTTCTGACATATTTATTCCAAATGTGAATACAGCTAACATTATGACTATTCCTACACATAGAATTGCAGCTCCAACTTGTCCTAACAAATTAACTAATGGTACTGCTAATATAGCCCCTAATGCTCCTCCTCCTGTTCCTTGTGATCCAATTTCATACGCATCTCTTACTACTTCTGAAATTTGTCTATTTGTTATTGATAATTCTCCTATGTTGATCTCATATACTTCCATTAATACTGAGAAACTTAATAACAAAATTGTATATTGTATTAATTTTTCTGTTAAATATTGATTATCTACACATGCTACTTTTATTGATATTGCAAATATTCCTATTGGTAGAACATATCTTATTATTCCCATCATTCCACCTAATATTTCATTTAGTTTTATTCCTACAACTCCCGATTTTCCATATATTAATACTGCTAATAATATACTTAATATAATTAATCCTACTACTGTTAAATCTATATTTGATGCTTTTTTTCTTGATGTCTTTTTTCTATTTTTACTACTTGTATTATTTGATCTTCTCTTTGCCATGCTACATCCCTTTCTTTTATTAATGCTTTTTATTATATTTTTGTTAAAACTTATTAAATCATAATATAAAAAGGAGAAAAATACTATCTCTACTTTCCTCCTTTTAATTTAACTCTTTTCTACTATTTTGAACAGTCTTAATTGTATCCTCTAGAGATATTTCCATTAAATTTAATGCTTCAGACATATTTTTTTCAAGATTAGCCAATGTTTGAGTAAGAACCTCTTCAGTATGTGATAACAAATTATCTGCATACTCCTTAGTACCACTAGAAATCTCTCTTGATCTCTCATTTGCATTCTCAATAATCTCTTTTTTCTGATCATAAGCCTTTCTTGTTATCTCATGTTCATCAATCATTGAAATAATCCTATTTTCAGCTTCTTTGACAATTCCTTCAGCCTCTTTTTGAGCTTCTACTAAAATACGTTGTCTTTCCTCTTTTACCCATTTAGCTTGTTTTAACTCATCTGGTAATTTTATTCTAATTTCTTTAATTAGGTCAAATAATTCATCTTTATCTACTATTCCTTTTCCTGAAAAAGGTACACTCCTACTATTTTCTATAATCTCTTCTAATGATTCTAATAATGTAAAAATTTCCATTATTATTCTCCCTTCTCTTCGATTTATTCATCGTCATCTAAAAAATTCTCAATATAATTATTTTCGCTCTTCCATATTTTCTTTTATCTATTATCTGTATTGGCATTTCCTGTATTTCTTTTAATATTCTCTCTTCTTCATCTGTTTCTATTATGATTTTAGATTGTTTATTTACTAGATTTTGTTTTAATATTATTTCTATTGATTTTTTTATGTAATCTGTTTTATATGGTGGATCAATATATATAATATCTATTTTTTCTTTGAGTTTACTTTCTAATAATTCTTTATAATCTAATTGATATAATTCTATATTATCTTCTAAGTGTGTTTTTTCTATATTCTTTTTTATTACTGTAATTGCTTGTTTTGATTTTTCACATAATATTGCTTTTTTTGCTCCTCTACTTGCTGCTTCTAATCCTATTGCTCCACTTCCTGCAAATAAGTCTACAAATGTGCTTTCTTTTATTTCATTTTGTATTATGTTAAATACTGATTCTTTTACTCTGTCTAGTGTTGGTCTTGTTTCTTGTCCTTCTATTGTGTTTATTTTTGTTCCTCTTGCTTTTCCACTTATTATCCTCACTTGTTTATTCTCCTATGTTATTATTTTATTCTTTTTTTTTGTATTGTCAAGTGTATTAATATAATTGTAATATACATTTAACAGTTCTGTAATATTTTTCTTTATTTGTAATAATTTTCTCCACTTTTATTGTATTTTCATGTAAAATATAGTATAATAATATTGGAACTTGTAGACAAAGCACGCCCCTATAGGGGCAGGAGGTAATATGAAATTCCTACAAACGGATCCCTTAACGGGGATAACATATTCTTATAAATTAATTAATAAGAATAACAGTTTCGAACTTTCCCGCAATGGAAAGTTAATTGCTCAATTTGACGAAAATGGAAAAGCGAGCGATTTAGAAATTGATCGCTCAACATTTTTGTTGATTGACGACCTTGTTGCTAATTTAATAGCAACAAAAATCAAAGAAGGTAAGGTCTAATCCATAACCTTACCACTAAAAAAGAGGCATTTGTGAAGTTTACTTCATAATCCTCTTTTGTTTTTTACTAAAAACTAGTATTAATACTATTATTAATATTACTTATATTATTATCATTTTTATTAATTTCTTTTAAAAGATCTAATTGAGACATCAAAAGAGACTCCATTTTAACTTTATAAACATCAAATTGTCTTTTAATATTTTCAAGTTCTTTTTGTTTCAAAAGAACCTCATCATTTAGATCAACAACTTGTTTTTGCACATTAGCTCTAGCATCTTCCAAAATTTGATCTGCCTTTTGTTTTGCAACATTTTTTACTTCTTCAGCAGTAGTTTGAGCCATAACTAAAGTATTTTGAAGTGTTGATTCAATATTTTTATATTGTTCAAGACTAGTATTTAATTCTTGCACTTTTTCTCTTAATTCAGTCAATTCTTTATAATTCTTTGTAAAATCAGCAGTTACTTCATCTAAAAAATCATCAACTTCTACAACGCTATATCCATTCATCATTTGTTTTGAAAATCTTTTATTTTCTATATCTAAAGGTGTGATCATATCCATGTCTATGTTAGCATTAATCTAACATATCTCCTTTCCTAGTTTACATTGTTATTATTATTTCTTAACCATGATACTGATAATTTACTTTTTATTTCTTCTCTTGCCATTTCATTTGTAATTTCATAGTTTGAAGGTGCAACTAAAAATATTGAATTAGATACCTTTTGAATATAACCATCTAATGCATACACCCCACCACTAATAAAATCTACAATTCTTCTTGCTACATCTTTATTTACATATTCAAGATTAACAATTACAGATTTCTTTTCTTTTAAAAAACTACAAATTTCGTCAGATTGCTCAAATGAAGTTGGTTGAGATATTATCATTTTTATAGCTTGACTTTGAGCTTGTGGCATAGCAACAACTTTATTGTTCTTTCTTCCAAATAATTTTTTATCTTCAACTACTTCTTCGTCTTCATCTTCATACTCATATACATTCTCATCTTCATATTCTTCTTGGTCTGCTGAATCCATTCCAAATAAATCCCAAACCTTATTCATTAATGCTCCAGACATAAAAATAAACCTCCTAAAATTCTTTCGTTATTATTTGTTACTAGTATCTACTTTTTTTTTCAAAATGTCAATAGTTTTTTTAAATGTAATTTTTTTTTAATATTATTGTAATATTTTTGTAATATTAAGTTATACTTTATTCAACTTTACTTAAATCAGGATTTAATACCAGTTCATCATATAAAGATAGCTTTCTCATTGAATTTATTTGTGTTTTAGTAAATCCTAATTCTTCTAATTCACTTGTTTTATAATTAGAAACTACAGAATATTTTTCATTTTGTTTACCAACTTTTATCAATATTTTACTTAAATATCCTGCTCTATTTCTTACAACATAATTAAGACCATCAATCTCTACTATAGCTTGATTTGGAACTTTTAATCCTGTTGAACTCCACCATATTAGACCAAAAGAAATTTTTCTATAATTTGTCAATTCATCTATTCTTCTGTCGATTTCTAGCACAAGCAGTGTCTCATCTTCATTCTCCTGAGATAAATATACGATATTAGCATTAATTATTTCATTATTAGATAATCTAACTTGTACTTTACCTCCTATTTTAGCTTGTTTTGCTTCTTCCGACTTTGATATTGTAGCAATATAACACTTAAAGTTATTTATTATTTTTCCACATTCATTATTTGTGGCAATTATTTGACCTGTTTTTAATTTTAAACTTTCTAAAAAATCTTTGCTTAATGTTGAAAAATTATTTGGAGATAATGTCTCTTCTAAGCCATCTACTTTATATGAAACTATTCCACTAACTGGTGCTGTTATATATTCTGCTCCTGAATTAAGTTGTGTTTCTAAATTTGTTCTTTGTGTATAAAGTTTCTCTAAAAATGAACCTGCTGCACTTTGACTCCCAACCATTTTTGCTTTTTTTGTTACTAAATTATTTATCTCTTTTTTATATTCAGTCATTTTTGAAACATCTGTTATATTACTTAATATTTGAACTTTTTCATCTATTTGGTTTTCTATTAATTTAACATCAGGTAAATATAAATCTGATTGACCTCCTAATGCTTCCTGAATTTTCACGTCTAATTCAGCAATTTTATCAATTAATTCATTTTCATTTTTACTATAATACCTATATATTGACTCTCCTTTTGATGTCTTTTCTCCCTCTGTTTTTATTTGTTCCATTCCATTTTTGTAATTATTTCCTTTAACAACTTGTTCATCTCTAATTATATATCCTATATCTGTCTCTTCTAAATATAAAGTTCCTTCTTCAACAGTAAATTTATTTGTTGGCTGTTTTATTAATAAATAAACTGCATATATTAAATATATTGTTACTATTAAAAATGTTATATATATAATTGATTTTTTTACATTCTTTTTATTATTAACTTTCAATATGCCCTCCTACATCTTTAATTTAAAAATTTTAAAATAAAATCAACATTTGTTTCAACATCATTTGCTCCATCTATCCAAATAGTCTCTTTATTTTTTCTAAACCAAGTCAATTGTCTTTTTGCATATCTTCTAGTCTCCATCTTTAGTTTTTCAATCATCTCTTCTTTGGTGTAAAGTCCATTAAGAAAATCTACCACTTCTTTATAACCTAGACCTTGCATAGCCGTTGGAAAAGAATCATATTTATTAAAAATATATTGCACTTCTTGAATTAAACCTTGTTCAATCATAATATCTACTCTTTTATTAATTCTATCATATAAAACTTGTCTATCCCAATTTATTGCAAATACTTTATAATCAAATTCAACAGGATTTCTTCTCGACTCTGCTTCTTGCTCTGTTTTAGTTTTCCCTGTTGAATGGAAAATTTCTAATACCCTCATTATTCTTTTTTTATCATTTTTACTCACTTTTTCCATAGCTTTAGGATCTATTTCTATTGCCTTTTTATATAATATATGTAAACCTTGTTCTTCAACTATCTCCTGTAATTCATTTCTATATTCTTCATCAATATTTATATCATTATAGTCTATTTCATATATTAAACTATCAATATATAACCCTGTTCCACCTACTATTATTGGAACTTTACATTTTGATATAATTTCTTTTATAGCCTTTTTTGCATCTAACTTAAATTGTGCTACACTATATCTTTCATTAGGCTGTACAAAATCTAAAAGATAATGTTTTATTCCTTGCATTTCTTCTTCTGATGGTTTTGCTGTTCCTATGTTCATTTCTTTGTAGACTTGCATTGAATCTGCTGAAATTATTTCTCCATTTATTTTTTTTGCGAGTTCTATTCCTGTGTTTGTTTTTCCTGACGCTGTAGGTCCACATATTACTATAACTTTTTCCTTCATAACCATATCTCCAATTTTATGTCCAAAGGGGACGTTTCTTTTTGGACATTATTTATTTATAATTCTGTGTTGTACTTCTGCAAAGTAATTTGTTTCAAATATTACTAATAACACAATTATTATTAATACTATTATTATAGTTTTTTGCATTCCTTCTTTTTTTATTTCATCATTATTTATCTGCTCTATTTTTCTAAATATATATGGTAATATTATATAACTATTTACAATTGTAAACAAAATTACAAATACTGTTCTTATTACTTTCATCGCTTCTTGATTATTATATGTTAAGCCTATTTTTGATATTGTATATATTATAAATGTTATTATATATACTATTATTATTCCACCTACTATAAATTTGATTTTTTTACTATTGTCCATATTTCCTAAACTTTGCCATGTCCATGCTAAAAGTACTAAAAATAATATTATTATTGCTATTACTACAATTATCATTATTAGTGTTCCTTCCTTTTATTTTCTTGCAAATTTTCTTTCTATATCATATTTACTCATTTTTATTGCTGTTGGTCTTCCATGTGGACATGTGAATGGATTTGGTAATTTTAATAGTTTGTCCATAAGACTTTCTACTTCTTCTTTTGTTAAAACCATATTAGCTTTTACTGCTGCTTTACATGCTACTGTTGCAATAAATTTTTCTTCTTTTTCTTGTTTTGCCGTTCTTGCTACTGTATTTATTTCGTCAATTGTTTCTAAAAATAGTTCCTTTGTATCTAAGTCAATACATATTGTTGGAACTCCTGTTACTTTTATTGTGTTTTCTCCAAATTCTTCTAAAGAAAATCCTGCCTTTTCAAACATGTTTATATTTTCTTTTGCTATGTCCATTTCTTTATGTGTTAATGTTACTATATCTGGTAATAATAGCATTTGTGAGTCTTTTGTATTTTCATTATAATAATTATTTTTTACTTTTTCATACATTATTCTTTCATGTGCTGCATGTTGATCTAATATATACATTTCTCTGTCAATTTCAATTATTATATATGTGTTAAATACTATTCCTATAAATTTGTAATTTGGTTTATTATACTTTTCATTTTTTTCAAATATAGAGATGTTATCTTCAACTATATCAGTTGCTGTTACTTTTTGTTTTTCTTTTTGAATCTCCTCCTGAACTTGTACTGTTTGTGTTCCAAATAGTTTCTCATACATTTTATTAAAGTCTTGTGTTGACATTTCTGTTTCTTTTGTATTTTGTAGTTCTTCTATTTGTTTTTGTATTTTTTCAATTCTGCATTCCAACTCTGTTTTCTCTGAATTATCTTTATTTTCAGTCTCTAATATTTTATTTTCTGTTTCTACTACCTGATCTTTATCTTCTGCTATCTGACTTCTAATTTCTAAATTTTCCTCTTCTTTACTTTTTGAAATATATGTATCTTTCTCTTCCATCACAACTAAGTTCGAATCATTTTGTTCTTTCATTTTTAAATAATCTGAATTTAGTTTAATATTTGGATCATGTTCAACTTCTTTTTGAATTCCTTCTTGTAATTTTTTTAATTGTTCTAATACATCAGCAGTATTTATTGGTCCACCTTGTCCAACATTTATATGTGAAGTATTACTTTCATTTAGTGAATTAGTATTATATGTAGTTTTACTACTTTTTTGTTTATATAACTCTTCTATTATATTATTTGTCTTCATTTTACTTTCTTCATCATTATAATCTTCTATTTTTCTTGTATCATTTTTTCTAAAATCAAATAATCCTGTATACTCCTCTTTATTATCTAAAATTCGAGTATCTTCTGTATTCGCTACTAATTCCGCTTTTAATAGTGTATCTTTTATTGCATGATATATTGATTGAAATATCTTGTTTTCTTCTTCAAATCTTACTTCTAATTTTGCTGGATGTACATTTACGTCAACTTTTGATGGATTCATTTGTATGTTTATTACTACAAATCCGAATTTTCCTATTGGAATTAATCCTTTATATGCTTGTTCTGTAGCTGATGCTACTGTTTTATCCTTTATATATCTTTTATTTACAAAAAATAGTTGATTTGTTCTATTTGATCTTGCAATTTCTGGTTTTCCAATAACTCCTGAAATTTGCACATCTTCATATGTATAATCAACTGGCAATATGCCATTAGCTACATCTTTCCCATATATGCTGTATATTACACTTTTTATGTCACCATTACCATTTGTTTGAATCACTGTTTTGCCTGTATTTATTAATTTTATTGCTATATTAGGATTTACTAATGCTATTCTTGTTATAACATCTTCTACATATCCTGATTCTGTATAATCCTTCTTTAAAAATTTATATCTTACTGGTGTATTAAAAAATAAATTTTTAACTGTTATTGATGTTCCTATTTGACATCCTATTTCTTGTTTGTTTAAAATCTCTCCTGCTTCTACTTCTATTTTGTATCCTGTTTGTTGTTCTGATGTTTTTGATATCATTTCTACATTTGCTATTGCTGCAATACTTGCTAATGCTTCTCCTCTAAACCCCATTGATGTAACTAAATTTAAGTCTTCTGCTTTTCTTATCTTACTTGTTGCGTGTCTTTCAAACGCTATTTCTAAGTCATCTTGTGCAATTCCTTTTCCATTGTCTGTTACTCGTATATATGATATTCCTCCATTTTTTATTTCTACTGTTATATTATTTGCTCCTGCATCTATAGAGTTTTCTACCATTTCTTTTATTACTGATGCTGGTCTTTCTATTACTTCTCCTGCTGCTATTTGGTTTATTGTTAATTCATCTAATAATACTATATTTCCCATTATTGAATACCCTTTCCTTATCTTTTTGTTGTTTTTATAAATTTTCTTATATTCTTAGTTTTGGTCTTTTGAAATTGTTTTCTATTTTTTATGTTTGAATCTTACTTTCTATATATTCTTTTGCTGTTCTTCGTATTTCTTCCATTTTTTGTTTTGTTTCATTATTTTTATACTCAATTCTATCAAATAAAATATCTATATAATTCATATCTTTAACATATTGTATGAAATACATCCATCTTCTACATTATAATTTTTTAAATACTCTTTAAATACTTTTTCAGCTTTTTGAAAATCCATAAATTGTTTTAACCTTTCTATGTCATCATATTATCATAAGTTTATAATTTTTACAATACTATATTTCTTTGTTTAAATTTCAGTTTTTATTTTCTAAATAATATATTTTTTGCAAAAACCGAAACTTAAATATTTT
>CAPNAQ010000025.1:12001-16014 GCA_948663505.1 uncultured Clostridia bacterium
CTTCTTTTGAAAAATTTATTTCTAAACAAATTTCCCAAATTTAATTATAGAATTAATATTGACTTTTAAATTTTTGAATATTATAATGGTGGTGATATATGTATAAAAATTTATAAATAATATAATCTTGTGTCATACAGAAATAATATTTTTTATATGGAGGTGATAATTTGAACGAAAACATTATAAATCAAATCTTTGTACAGCTACAGAACTTAAATACTAAGGTTGATAAATTAGGTGAACATATTACCAATCTTGAAAATAGTGTAACTAAACTTGATGATAGAATTAACAATCTTGAAAATAGTATAACTAAACTTGATGATAGAATTACTAATCTTGAAAATAGTATAACTAAACTTGATGATAGAATTACTAAACTTGATGATAGAATTACTAATCTTGAAAATAGTATAATTAAACTTGATGATAGAATTACTAATCTTGAAAATATGATTTCTATTCAAGATAAAAGACTTAATAACGTAGAAGAAAAAGTCCAAACTCTTGAAACTAGAATGGATTCTCTTGAAACCAGAATGGATTCTCTTGAGTCTAGAATGGATTCTATTGAAAATGAAATCATTTTACTAAGACAAGATATAAAAAAACAATTTGAGGAATTTAGTAAAGACATTGCTGAACAACTTAATAATGTTATGATAGTAATTAGCAAAGTTTCAAATAAAAATTTAGATTATTTACATCAAAGAGTTGATACTGTAGATACTAAAATAGATGAACATGAAAAAAGAGTAATTACAGGAATAAAATTACTAAAACAAGTTTTAGTTGAAAAGAAAAACATAACCATATAATAAAAGAGGCATGATTTTATAATAATCATGCCCCTTATTTTTCTATAATAAAATTCTCCATATTCCTAAAATATTAATTTTCCTCAACTGTTACATTTTCTAATTCTTTTTCAAATATAGCTGTAGAAATATATAATGAAAACATATAAACAAAAATAACTAATGGTATTGTGAAATTACCTATTGGCATTCTTGTTATTGCTATTATACCTAATAAAACCATTTGTGCTAATGTTATTATTCCAACTGTTTTCATTATTACTTTCAAAATATTTAATTTATAATATCTAACTATAATATATACTAAAATAATTAAACTTGAAATTACAAAAGGTAATATATATGGTTTTATAATATCTCTACCTCTAACATGTGCAACTTTTTCTACTGCAACATTCTCTGCCTTATAATCTGTACCATATTTTTCATTTATTTTTGTGATTAAATTTTCTTTTTGTTTTTCTGTTATTTCTGAAGTAGTAATACTTACACTATCTTTATATAATTCTATTTCTTGAATCAATACTTGTTGTCTTTCAAATACCTCATCTGTTATTTCTTCGATATCTTTTCTTTCAAATTCCTTACCTAAATTTAATTCCAATTTTTTGCTGTCTTGATATTTTAATTCAAATTTCAATCCTTTTGTAAATATCATAATTGTTCCTATCACTAATATTAAAGCAATTAAAATTATTAAGACTTTTGTATTCTTTTTTTCCATTAAAATTTTCATTCCTTTCTCAATTACAATCTAAATTACATTATTTTTCTTCCAATTGTATTTTAAGTAAAGTTCTTGTTATTGCTAAGTTATAAATAGCAATTAGTAACAATCCCCAAAATGCAATCATTCCAAAACTGCTTATAGGAATCCATTTTATAAAACAAAATACTACTGTCATTATACAAATAGGTATTATTCTTATAAAGAATTTTGAATATGTTTTTGATATTGCTTTATTTACTTTATTTTCAACTTTTTCTTCTTTCACTTTTTCTATATTACTTAATAAAATTTGAATAAATATATAATTTAGAACTAATATTGATATTATTCCAAATATTGATTCTATTGATATTGCTATATTTGCATATCTAATTAATAACATGTAAATTGCTACTAGACCAACATATGATATTCCTACTAATAGTCCATTTGCTTTATATTTTAATATTAATGCTATTATTCCAATTACTGCTACTATTGTTACTGATATTATTATTTTTGTTATATCTTTTTTTTCTATACTTGATAATATATATTCATTTTTGCTTATATCATATTTTATTGGCAAATTTCCACTATATAAAATTGTTGATATTTCACTTGCTTGTGATATATATTCTTGTAATTTTTTATTATCTGTTGCTATTGTCCCAACACTTAATTGTATTTTTCCTGTAGTTATTGGTTTATCAAAACTTGTTGTCATTATCTCTGTATCATCAATCTTCATTGTAATTTGTTTTTTTACTTCTTCTTTTGAAGCTTCATTTGTTTGATTTTCTGCATTTGGATCTCCTGTAGTGTTCTCTGCTGACTCTTCTGTTGTATTTTCTGCTATAGAATTATCTTCTGTATTATTTGTATTTTCTACTTTTACATATGTTTTACTTATTTCTTCTAATTTTTGTTTTCCCTCTTTGTTAAATGCAATTTCTAAATATACTGCTGTTCCATTTTGTGTATTATTATACATTACACTTGATGTTTTTATATCTTCATTATTTATTAACACTTCTTTTGTTTCTGTATCGATAATTTCTAATTTTCCTGTTGTGTTTAAATTTGATATTATTGTGTCTGTTCTATTATCTTCTGGTATTTTTACTAATATCTCACCATTTTCTTCATTTACACTTACTATATAATTTTCTACTCCTAATTTTTTTAGCCTTTTTTCTATTATTTCCTTTGATTTTTTATAATTTTCTGGTGTTAATATGTCTTGTCCATTTTTTGCAATTTGTTCTTTTTTATATCCTTTTTGTTCTATTTCTTCTTCTGTTGCTTCTTCTACTATATTTCCTTCACTATCTTTTATTATTTCTTTTGTTTCTGTACTTGCTGATAGTTTTATGTTCCTTTCTCCTTTTAGATCCATTGCATATGTGTATTCTTTTACGTTGTCTTTCATTTGATTTGCTTTTTGTGTATATATTCCTATAAAGCTTATTATTGTTATTAATATTATTCCTAATATTATTGTTGTTGTTTTTATTGTTTTCATTTTACTTTCTTTCCTTTCACTCGTTTTGTTTCACTCCACTCGTTCATCGCCATCCAAAGTTTTTTTCAAAAACTTTTTCTGTCAAATCTTGCCTTTGGAGCAGTTCTACTTCGTTCATCGTCATTCATCGCCTGCCAAATCTTTTCTATTATTTTTTATAATAATTTTGTGTCATTTATTATTAGTTCAAACCATACTTTTAAATATTTTGCTGCTAATTTACTCATCATTGTTCTTTCCATAAATATTTCAAAATAATCTAATACTGGACATATTTTATTATCAATTGATAAGTCTAATATTATTTTTCTTTGTTTTTCATCTATAATTAAGTTTGCATTTGTTACTGCATAGTTTACTCTATCATGTATTCCAAATGTTGATAAATTTTCATTTACTACTCTGTCTCTATGCACATCTGATTTATCTGCTAATATTAATGCTGCTGATATATCATTTACTGCATTTCCTGACTTTTCATCATGATTTCCTATTGCCATTATTATTTCTGTTATTTCTTCTATTGACATTCCCATATTTTTTAATATGTCATATGCTAATATTGCTCCACTATGTGCATGGTCTACTCTGTTTATACAATTTCCTATATCATGTATATATCCTGCTATTCTTGCTAATTCTACTGTTCTTTCAGGGTATCCTAATTTTTCTAATATATCTCCTGCTCTTTTTGATACTATTGATATATGTCTATGTCCATGTTCTGTGTATCCTATTGCATTTAATTGCTTTTGTGATCCTTTTATCAAAGCTTCTACTTCTTTGTTTGCTTTGATATCTTCTAAAGTTATCATTTGTTCCCTCCTTTTGCTTTCTAAATTTTATATTAATTTATTAAAAATTTCAACTGTTTTTTACAATTTTTATTTATATTATATTTAGCGCTAAAATAGTTTTCTTACTTTTCACTATTCTAATCACTTCTAATTCCACTATT
>CAPNAQ010000026.1 GCA_948663505.1 uncultured Clostridia bacterium
AAAAATAAAATTCCAATTCTTTTATAGGATTGGGAAAGGAGCATTATGAAAATTTTTATAAAAAATTTTATAAAAGATTATTTTTCAGGGATTTTTATGTCCCTGTTAAATATTGCTGCTGGTATACAATGTATATCAGAAAAGCTGCAAGAAGGAAGTATATTTCTTTTTGCAGGCGTAGGCTTTTTAGTGCTTATGCTTTATGATAATAAATCATAAAGCATAAGCATATGGGATAGCAAAAGCTATCCTATTTTTTTATAAAATTTTTCCCTCTTCATAACAAGCATAAATGTAACTAGGATTTTCATAATACATACTACTATTATAATTATCAAATTTTTCAATAATCCAAGAAGATAATACATCAATTGCAGTATCAACCAACATTTCGGAATTTCCATTAACCATCACAATTAACCTTTTGTAAACCTTTGCAATTTCCCAATAAGTAGGAATTCTATATTTGCAATTAGAAGTACAATCATAGCCTCCATTAGTAATTTGAGCAATATCTATGAACTCATCAGCAACTTTTTCGATATTCTCACAATGATATACTTCAGCTAATTCATAAATCTTTTTTATATTATCTTTTCCTAACTTTTCAACAACTGTCTTTTTTTTATTTTTTGTCAACCTTGATATGTACTCAATTAATCCACAAGTATAAAATAAATCATTCTCTTCTTTTGTTTCTCCAGTCATTTTATACCTCCAAAATTTCTTTTAACAGTCTCATCTGTTAATTCTCGTGCCTCTATAAATTTCAAACATTTTAAAGATCTTTCTGTGCAAAAAGCAATTTGATGAGTAGGATGTCTAAATTTTGCAAGTTCCCAAAATGCTTGTCTTGTTATAATTCCTGATATTAGATCTGTAATATAATTATAAACTTGGTCATCTGCCATTGCACCTATCACTATATCATAATCGTGCTTTTTCCCATTTCTAGAATTTATTATAAAATCTAGCCATTGTTCTGTCATAAGTGTAAAATTCTTGATTTTTAAATTTATATCCTCACCATATTCATACTCATTAATAATTGGTGTTTGATATTTGTTTGCCCATTTCTCTGCTTGTTCTTGTAATATTGTACAATAAAACCCTTTACCAAAATCCTTTGTATATTTCCCTTCTAGTATTTTAGGTGTATCTACTTTACAATAACTACCATGATATATTACCTGTTTTGACATAAACTTTTCTTCCTTTACTATTTCACTTTATTTACTACAATTAAAAATATTTTTCTATTTCGTAAGGCCAATAATACTTTCCATAATTTGCTTTGTAACCTTATCAAGAGTTTCTTTATCTTTGCTACCCTTATACTGGCTGAAATCTAATGGTTCGCCATATTTAATAGTCAATCTTTTATGTTCTTTTCTTCCTCCAGAAATGCCACAAGGAATAACATTAGCACCGCTTCTTAATGCAAAAAAAGCAGCACCATCTTTAACTTCCTCACCTTTTGCTAAACCATTTCTTGTTCCCTCTGGAAATAAAGCTAGACATTCTCCTTTTTTTAAAGTTTGTAGAGATTCTTTCAATGCTTTGACTTCTTTTGAATCTCTCTTTACAAGTATTGCGTCAAAAATAAAACCTAGAAAAGCTAAGAATTTACTTTTTGTCAATTCCTCTTTAGCCAAAAATCTTGTATATCTGCCACAAGTAACTTCTATTAATGGAGGATCTAAAAAACTTCTATGATTGCCACAAATAATAACAGCTCCCTCTTTAGGAATATTTTCTTTTCCGACAACTTTAAATCTATAAAAAACTTTACAATAAATATATATTGCTCCTTTTACAATCGCTCTAGCAATTGCTTTCAATGCATTCTTCACTACAAATCAAACTCCTTCTTTAAAAGAATGTAACCTAAACCAATTTCTACAATCTATTCAGGTACATAAACATTTCTAACAACAACTTCAAATTCTTCAACATTCATAGCTGTCAATTTTTCAATTTCTTTCCTAGACTTATCTTTAAATAACTTAATATCTTCAATTAAATTAAAGCCATAAACTACTGTAACTTCCATATATAGTTTTACACCTTCTCTGAAACTATCAACTCTAATTTTTTGTACTTTATAAATTCCTTCTGTTTTATTAGCTAAAAACTCTACAATCTGTCTAAAAACAGTATCAGAAATTGTAAATTTTCCTAAATAACTAAAAGTAGGTCTAATAATTGATTTTTCAGAAATATAAGGTTGATTTCCTTTACCCTTAGATTTAAATATTTGCAAAGGGTCTAGTAAATAACCTGAAAAATCTTTTTTTATTTCAAATGTTGGAACAGGAATAACATGTTTTCCCTCTGTAACCCTTATTCTTCTTGCAGTTTCCATTTCCTCTTGAGTTGCAACATCTGAAATATATGTAGTTTCAGATATCTCAGGCAACTCTAAATTATGTGCAATTTTTTGAACCATACCATCAGAAGTTCCCAAAATTAATATACTATCTGGTTTATGTTTTTTTAAAGCTTCTACAATTTCCTTTTTTTCATTATCTTCATAAAATAAAGCATGTTTAACTGTCTCAATTTTTGTAGGAGCTTTTTTTGCAGACTCTCCTGCAATTACCTCATTTTCTTTTATTAATAGTCCATCATCTATAATAAAACTTATATTTTTCTCACTCGCAACCATTTGAGCTCTATAACTCTTCCCAGTCCCTGATGGACCTACAAAAGCATACACTTTTATCTTTTTATTATCTTTTGTTAAAAGATCTTTCAATAACATTTTATGCCCCCCTATTACTTTTCTATTTTAATATAAATATGTAATTACTGTTACATGATAATGGTTTTTATATTTTTAATCTGATTATAGAAAAAACATATACATTATAAAGCGAGTTTGACAACGAGTCTCTATTCACTTTAAGTCTTTATAGTGTGTCTCTAAGATTTGAATATTCAATATCTTAAACGTATTGGAAAATGGAGCTAATTAATAATTATCTTCACTCAACTTTGGATAAGAAAATATCTTCCCCTCTTGTGTAAATTGACCTTCTGGCTGATGATAATTATTAAACTCATTTTCACCCTTTAAAAAATATTTATATTTTAGAGAATTTGTAAGCATGCCACCACCAATCAAAATTGGATCATCCCAAGTACAATCAATAGCATACCACATACCATTTATCTGAACATAATTCCAAGCATGATTTTCTGTTTGACCTTTCGAATTTGTTGCTTTACCAATTACTATAACAGAAGGAATATCTAAAGCATCCATTAAAACCTTAAAAGCCTCTGAATATCCTTCACAAACACACTCTTTATTTACTAAAGCTCCATAAATATTATATATATTATCCTTAGAAACAGAAGTATCATATTCAATACTTTCAACTAAATAATCATGAATTAGTTTAATATTTGTATATGTATCAGCCTTTTTATTTTGAACAAAATATCTCTTTACTTTTTCAATTTCAATTAATGCTTTCTCTACATGTTGCTGTGTAGGAAATTCATCAGCCAAATAACTATCAGATTCACCTTGATTCATATACACTCTATATGTAACCTTATTTAGTCTTTTAGTAGTTTCTATATTTAAACGAACTTTTGAAAAATCTATATAAAATGTATCAGGATTATCATATGTATAAGCCTCTATAGCAGATTGATAATAATCTCCTAACAGCTCTTGCCCATTAGATTTATTAAGTATATCTGAAAATACTGTTCCGAAATTAATTTCATATGTTCCTGTCTTCATATTTTCTTTATTTTTTTCTAAGGCATCATATAATATTTTTGAATAATTATCTAGTTGATTATAAAAGAACTTCCTTGCTACATTATTACTTGTTTCTTTAACTTGATCTGTAACTTTACTTGATGATAACAAATTTTCAGATACCTCAGGTGATTGAATTTCTCCTTCTTTACTCTCTCCGATAATTATATTAGATACAAATGATTGTACTTCATCAACTATATCGGTTTTATTTATATCATTATATATTATTATCCCTAATATTATCAATATTACAAATATTAATATTGTTATAACTGTCATTATAAAAGATGTAACTTTACTTTTCATTCTTAATATCAACCTTCTTTCGTATAAAGCTAATATAATTATATCATTTTATATTGCTAAAAACTAGTATATTTACAATTTTTTTGTTAATAATATGTTTAATGGAGGAATTATATGAACATAACAGATTTATTTAAAAATATATTTACTTATACACCGCCAACAAACTATACTTTTGCATTACCAGATATAGCAATGGACAACAAAACAGATATTAAAGATAATACGCAAACAGAAAAAAAAGAAGAAAAAAACATATCTCCAAATATAGACACAAACTTAAATTATGTAAAAACAAGATATAATTTATTAATAAATAGCGATATTATAACACGTGAATTCACATTAAATGCAAAAGGTCAGCAATACAAAGCCTTTTTATTGTATATAGATGGAATGGTAGACTCACAAATTTTAAATGACTTCGTATTGAAGTCTTTAATGATTCATAATAACAGCAATCTATCTAATAACAATAAAAACAGAATAATTTCTGAAGCTGTAGATAACAATAATGTAACTATAAGAAAAGTTAAAAAATTTAATTTATCTGACTTTATTGAAAGTTGTTTAGTACCACAAAATAATATAAAGCAAAGTAATTCTTTTAATGAAATTATATCAGGTGTAAATTCAGGAAATTGCGCTCTTTTTGTTGATACTCTTAATATTGCATATGACATTGATGTAAAAGGATTTAAACAAAGGGGTATTGATAAACCTGAAAATGAAATTGTAATAAAAGGTCCTCATGAGGCATTTGTTGAAAATATTCGTACAAATACTTCTTTATTAAGGCGTTTTACAAATAATGAAAACTTAGTTATTGAAAGTTTAGATGCTGGTAAAATAACAAAGACTAAATGTGCTGTATGTTATATGCAAAATATAGCTAATAGTGATTTAGTTGCAGAAGTTAAATATAGAATAAATAATTTAGATATAGATTCTCTTTTATCATCAGGTCAACTAGAACAGTTAATAAGTGATAATAATTCTTTAGGATTACCTAAAACAATTTCCACAGAAAGACCTGATAATGCAACTCAACATTTATTAGAAGGTAGAGTTATAGTATTAGTAAATGGTTCTCCTTTTGCATTAATATTTCCTTCTATAATGATAGATTTCCTTACATCTCCTGAAGATAGAAATTTAAAAACTATATTTTCAAATTTTTTAAGAGTTATAAGAATAATTTCTGCATTTTTTGCTTTATTATTACCTGGACTATATGTCTCAGTAACAAGTTTTCATATAGAAATATTACCAACTGAATTACTTTATTCAATATTAGCGGCCAGAGAAAGTGTTCCTTTCCCAGTTATATTTGAAATTTTGATAATGGAAATATCTTTTGAAATTATAAGAGAAGCTAGCCTTAGAGTTCCTTCTGCTATTGGTTCAACAATAGGTATTGTTGGTGCATTAGTTATTGGTCAAGCTGCTGTTAGTGCTGGTATTGTAAGTCCTATACTAATAATAATTGTTGCAATTACTGCTCTTAGTTCTTTTGCAATTCCTGACTATTCTTTTAGTTTTCATTTAAGATTATTTAGATTTTTATTTATCTTACTAGGTTATATTGCAGGATTCTTAGGTATTGGTACAGGATTGTTTGTGTATCTTTCTATTATTTGTGATATGGAATCTTTTGGGGTTTCTTATTCTATACCTTACTCTAGTATGGAAAATTTAAAAAGTACAGGTGTAATTCTTCCTCCTATTTGGAAAAGAGAATACAGAGCCTCTTACCTTGCTGCTAAGAGAGATAAAAAGCAGGAAAAAATTTCTATGAAGTGGAAGCTTGGAAATTAGATGTAAATGTTTGATGTCTAACGTCAAAAGTTTGACGTTAGTGTTAAATGTTGGATGTAAGAAATTAGATTTTAGGTTTGGAGGTTCTAAAATTGGAAAAGTCAAAGAAAATTGGTACAATAAGTGCTATTATGCTAACACTTTCTATTGCAGTTTCATATATAACAAGTTCATTACCAAGAACTTTTATTAATGAAACAAAATCTGCTACTATATTAAATATTGTATACATTACTTTTATAGTACTATTTATAATATTACTTTTTTGTAATTTATTTAAAAAATTTCCTGGATTAGATATTTTAGACATTTCAAAATATTTGGGTGGAAATATATTAAAAGATATAGTTGGAGGATTTTTTATAATTTATTTTACAGTAAGTTCTAGTATAATGTTAAGAAATTTTTGTGATAGTTTAGTTGTAGTATATTACCCTTTAACAAGTTATGTATTTGTAATTTTAATGTTTATTTTTTCTATTGCATTAGTCAATAGACTTAGTTTTAATGCAACATTAAATGTTTCTTCAATAGTATTTCCATTAGTTTTAATAAGTGCCATATTATTATTTTTTGGAAATATAGATAATTTCTCATTTAGAAGAATTTATCCAATTTTAGGTGATGGATTTTATAATACATTTATTTTAGGTTTAAAGAATATTGGTGCTTTTGGAGGTATCTGCTACTTATATTTTTTACCACCAATGTTAAAACAACCTGAAAAATTCAAAAAAATAGCTGTAATTTCTGTCATTGCAACAGGATTATTTATATTATTATGTGTGGGAACTTTGCTTTTTATGTTTTCTTTTTTCTTAACAACTGATGAGATAATGCCTTTATTTTCAGCTGCTAGATATATAGAATTTGGTACATTTTTTCAAAGGTTTGAATCAGTATTCTTATTAATATGGATTATATCATTTTGTTGTTTTTTAAGTATTACTTGTAAATTTTCTACACATATATTTAACAAGATGTTTAATTTATCTGATATTAAACCATTATCAATTATATTTATAATTTTAATTTTTGGATTATCTTTAATTCCACAAAATTATGCTATAGCTAATTTTCTTGAAACTAATGTCTATAGATATTTACGTATAGCAGTTGGCTTTGTTTTAGGAATAACTATACTAATATTTGCCAATTTTAAAAAAAGGAAAGTAGGTGGTAAAAATTAGTATCATATTAAAAAGAATTTTTATATTAATTATAATAATCATATTAATATCCAGTTTTTCTGCATCATATAATTCACTTAATTTGGATAATTTAGCATTTGCTGTAGCTATTGGAATTGACAAATCTACTTCTAATAAATTAAAAGTAACATTTGAATTTCTAGCACCTTCTCCTAGTAATGAAAGTGGAGGTAGCACAAAGCCAGTTTTAAATACTGTTGAATGTTCATCTATAACTAATGGTATTAATATAATGAATGCTTATTTAGGCAAAAAAGTCAATTTATCACATTGCAAACTTATTATTTTTTCAGAAGAGTTAGCAAAAGAAGGAATATCTGATGAAGTATATTCTCTAATAAATGAAGTTCAAATAAGACCTTCGGCAAATATTGTTGTTAGTAAATGTAATTCTAAATATTACATTGAAAATTCAGTTCCTAGCTTAGAAAGTCTAATTCCAAGATATTATGATATATTCCCTAATACAAGTGAATATACAGGTTATACATGTAACGCGACTATTGGAGATTTCTTTAATGCTTTAGTTTGTAATTCTTGTTCTCCTTATGCAATATTAGGCGGAATAAACTCATCAGATACAGATTCTTCTCAATCTCAAACTTCTGATGATTCTACTATAAAATCAAATGAAAGTCCAATAACAGGCAATAGAGCATCTCAAAATATTGGTTTAGCTGTTTTTAAAGATGATAAACTAGCAGGAGAATTAAATGCAATTGAAACAATCTGTTTTTTAAATATGAGAAAACAAGTCGATACTTTTCTTGTATCTATTCCAAATCCACAGGATTCAACTTCAAAAATTGACATATATTTAACTCCTAATAGCACTCATAAAATTGATGTAAGTTTTGTTAATGGTGCTCCTTATATTAAGATTAATTTTGAATTTTCAGGAAAAATATATTCTATGAGCAAAAACTCTCAATATCTTGATAATGATATTTTAGATGCAATTTCAGAGTCTTGTAATAATTATTTAAAAGATCAGTTTTCTAACTATTTATATAAGACTTCTACTGTTCTTGAAAGCGATATTAATGGTTTAGGCGTTTATTCTCTTTCTAAGTTTACTACTTCTTCTGAATTTAATGATTATAATTGGCTAAATAATTATAAAAATTCTACTTTTGATGTTAATATTAAAACTGTTATTGATTCTGGATTTTTATTAACTCAAACATAAATTTATTATATTTAACCTAAGTTTACGTTCTCAACCAAATATATTATTAAGAAAAAAATTGATTGGAGGTATTGTCCTTTATATGAATTTACTTTTTCATTTTATTTTTGTTATAGTTACTATTTTTATTTTGATTAAAACTATTTTTTATGGTTTGTTTGAAATAAATACTCAAAATAATAAGTCAGGTGGTATTGCTGTTATTTGCTTTTCTATTATTGTTATTATTTTTACTAATATAATGGTATTTTTGAGATAAAAATTGCAAAGCAATTTTCCAGAGGGCAAAGATGAGGCATGTAAAGTAATTTAAAATATCAAAAAGTTTTAATCATGCCTCTTTTGTTATAATAGGGATGTCATATAAATTGGCAAATATACAATTCCTTTTTCTTCTTTTAAATCTCCAGTATTAAGAACATATGGAATATATAATTGTTCATTATATTTTGCAATAATATTATATTTTTAAGTATGTGATTTTTAATAATTAATATATTATTTCACAATTTCAAAATCAATTTGTCTCAAAATTTTATTAGCAGAAATAACTCTAATATTAACCTTATCTCCAATCTTATAAGTAACATTAGTTTTCTCTCCTATCAATCTCTTTCGTTCTTCATCATAGATAAAATACTCATCTCCCAAATTTTCAAATCTAATAAGACCTTCAACAGTATTTTCTAGTTCAACGAAAATCCCAAACTGAGTTACAGAAGAAACAATTCCCTCATATTCCTCACCAATTTTATTTTGCATAAACTCTGCCTTTTTCAAATCTTCACTATCTCTTTCAACTTTTGTAGCTACTTTTTCTCTCTCTGAAGAAGATATAGCTCGTTGATCTGCTTTTTCTTTATATTCTTCCATAAATTCTTGATCAACAATATAATTATCTTCTAAATACTTTGATATTACTCTGTGTATAAATAAATCTGGATATCTTCTTATTGGTGATGTAAAATGACAATAATATTTACTTGCAATACCAAAATGTCCTTTATTTTCTGAATCGTATTTTGCTAATTTTAAAGTTCTCAATATTAAAGTGGAAATTACTCTTTCTTCTTCCTTTCCTTTTATATCTTGTAATATTTTTGATACTTCTGTAGGATAAATCTTTTCATTTGTAATTTTTATTTTTAATCCAAAATTAAACAAAAACTTATTTAACTCTTTTACTTTATCTAAGTCAGGTTCTTCATGTACTCTATATATAAATGGAGCTTCTAACCAATAGAATTTTTCAGCTATTGCTTCATTTGCACTTAACATGAATTGCTCTATTATTTCATTACTAAAGCTAGTTTCATATTTTCCTACATTTATTGCAAATCCCTCTTGATCTAGCTCAATTTTGCTTTCTGGTATATCCAGATTTAAATATCCTTGTTCTAATCTTCTATTTTTTAAAATTAGTGCAAGTTCTTTCATTAATTCAAAGTCCTTAATATACTTTTCATATTTTTTTAAGACTTCTTTATCAGATTTATCTAATATTTTTTGAACATTATGATAATTCATTCTTTCTGTCACATTTATAATTCCTTTATATACCTCTGCTGAAACTGTTCTTCCTTGTTTATCTATTTCCATTGAACATGACAATGTAAATCTATCTTCCCCTGCATTTAAACTACATATTCCATTTGATAATTCTCTGGGTAACATTGGTATAACTCTACTTAACATATAAATACTTGTTCCTCTAATTTGAGCTTCTCTATCTAGTAAGCTTTCTTCTCTAACATAGTAACTTACATCTGCTATATGCACATCTAATTTATAATTTCCATTTTCTAATTTTGTTACTCTTATTGCATCATCTAAATCTTTTGCATCTTCCCCATCTATTGTAAATATTATATGTTCTCTACAATCAATTCTATTTGGTATATCTTTTTTATCAACTCTATTACCACATCTTTTTGCCTCTTCTACTACTGGCTCAGGAAACTTTGATGGCAAATTGTATTCCTTTATTAAAGATAACATGTCCACTCCAGCTTGATTTGGTTTTCCTAATACTTCTATTACTTTTCCTTCTGCATTTTTTCCTCTTTCAGGATATTTAGTTATTTGGACTACTACTTTATGTCCGTTTCTTGCTTTTCCAAAATTATTTTTTGATATAAATATATCTGTTCCTAAACTTCTATCATCAGGTACAACAAATGCAAAATTTTCGTTTTTTTGGAATGTTCCAACTACTGTATTTTTCTCATGTTTTATGATTTTTACTATTTTTCCCTCTGCATTTCTTACTTTATTTTTTTCTTCCATTATTTCTACTATTACTTTATCTCCATTTAATGCTCTTAATGAATTTTCTTTTGATATATATATTTCATCTTCTTTATTCTCTATTTTTACAAATCCGAATCCTTTTTGATTTTTCCTATATATCCCTTCTTGATAATTTTCTTCTATTATTTTATATCTATTTTTTCTGTTTTTTACTATTTTATAATTTTCCTCTAATTCTTTTATTGTTTGTGCAAATTCTCTATATTCTTTTTTGGGTACTCCTAATATACTTGCTATTTCTTTTGCTTTCATTGGAGTGTATTCCTCATCTTTCATAAATGCTAAAATTATTTCTTGCTTTTTATTCATATATATTCTCTCTCCTTTATTTATATTATAGGAAATTTAGAGGTTATCAATATCTTAAACTCGTTGGAGGACAGAGTTTTTGAAGATCAATATTATTATTGTTTTATCAATACTATTTTAAAGGTTGACTAGTAACGTTTAGAGAACTTTCTTATAATATAAAAATAGGCATAAATAAAAATTAATATTTTATTCATCCCCATTTGTTTTATGCTAAATATAATATTCCTAATACTATTGTTAAAATTGCAAATACTATTGTAAGTATTACTGTCCATCTTTTTAGTCTTCCTTCTTTTGTTCTTCCTTTATTTTTTTCATAAAAATTATTTGTTGATGAACCTGTTATTGTTGATGATACCACTTCATCTTGCTTTGTTTGCATTAATGCTAATATTATTATTGCTAATGATATAATAAAATATACTACTGTTATTATTGTTCTAGCTATTTCCATTTATTTATTCCTCCCTGTTGTTTCCTTTTTTCTTTACATATTCTAACATATAAATGTTTAAATTGCAATAGGCATATTTTTTAAGTTTTGTTTTTTACAGTCAGTTACAATTCACAGCCTTAAAAATAGTTATAGAAAAGGTTTAAACCTAATCTATCTAATTTTGTCCTTTAAATGTATATCTTCATCAATTCGTTTTAATCTTTCTAATTGTTTTTTAGTAATATTTATAACTTTACCACAACAAGGTTTAAAATCTTTATTACCATATACTAACCAAATAATATTTTCTCTTTTTAAATCTTCTTTTGGCATTGTTCCAGGGCAAGGATAACCATCAGTAAAAACTATTTTATTTATCTCTCTTTTTTTGGTAAATGATCTAACTGCCAAATCCCAATCTTCTGTCCATGCTGAACTTCCACGAGCTTGTTGAGGAATAATAAAATTATCTATATCTTTTACATTTTTTATATTTAAAAATCCCCAAAATTGTTCATTAAAACATGCTACTCTTAATTTAGATTGTTTTAATAGTGGTTTTAATTGTCTTAAAAATGCTTTTACTAATTCTAAACTTACTGAACCAGAAACATCAATCATGACCTCTGTTTCAGCCTCATCTTCTACTTCATATTCCTCTAACCTATAAGCATAATTATTTTCTGCAATAGATCGTCTATTACTCCAAATTGTTTCAGATTTTTCTACTTCTCTTCTCACCATAGTTTTCCAATCAATCTCTTGACTACTATTTCCTATATTCTCTAATTTAATTTTTTCATCATTACTTCTTATACTTTCTTTAGTCCTTTCACTATTTCTCTTAAATCTTTCCCTTTTTTCCTTTCTATTATTTTCAAATTCATTTCTTTCATCAAAAGTTTCCTCTATTTCATCTTCTTTTTGATTTTTACTTGATTCTGGTTGTTCTGATTGATCTTCTTGTTTAGACTGTTTTTTTGTTTTTTTAGCTTCTTTCTGTTGATTTTCAAAGGCCTCTTCCCATAAACTATGGTCATCGCCTTGTTGTTTCTTTTTATTCTCTTCTTGATCTTGTTTACTGTCTTGTTCTTTTTCTTGTTCCTGCCCTTGTTTTTGCTCATTTCCTTGTTCTTTTTCTTGTTCCTGCTCTTGCTTATTTCCTTGCTCTTTTTCTTGTTCCTGTTTATTTTTTTCCCTTTCTTTTAATATCTGGTAAAATTCCTCTGCTGAATAATTTAATGCTTCTGGCATATTTACCCATCCTTCTTTTATTTTAAAACCATCTCTTTCTAAATTAGCATTTATAATAGCATCAGTAGCTTCATTCCAAAGATCTAAGTCTCTCTTATCTTTATTTTTATCTATTAATCTATACATATGTAAAAATTTGATGTGCATTATTTCATGTGCAATTACAAATAATTTATCATCTTCATCTAAACTTGCAAAATAGTCAGGATCAACATAAATATTTTTCCCATCAGTTGCAGCGGTATGATATTTTAAGTCTTTTCTATACTCAATATTACAATTAGCTACATTACTACTAAATCTTGAATATCTTGATATCAATTTTCTTTTAATATCAAAAATTGAATCTATATCTGTATTAGAATCCATTTGTATTACCTCCTTAGTAATATCTACAATCTAAAACGCAACTACACAAAAATTATAAAGTTCTTTTGATATTTTCTTTAATCCTTCCTTATTTTCAACAGTAAAAACTATTATCATATCTTTTGATAATTTATATCCAGAATATTCTCTATCTTTAACCAATTGGTAATATTTATTTTGTTCACTTTCATTTATTTTATCTATTCCAATAATCACAAAATAATTTAATTCCTGTTCATTTGATAATTTTTCTTTAAAATAGTTATGTAATTCATTATCATTTATACTTGCATTAATAATAACTTTTGAATCTAATTCTTTATAATCTTCATTGCAAATTACAACACAAGTTGCACTACATCCTTTTTGTAATTCTATTAATTCTTTATCAATCATCTTAAATTTTTTCTCCTTTTTTATTTATCTTTACATAGTTCTTATAACTTTTAAATTACTTTATATTCTTTTTTTCTACAATGTGTTTAATATAATAGAAAGTCAGCATGACCTTCCTATTATATTAAAAAAAATTTAATATTTTGTTAATGATTCTTTTTAATAAATTTTCCTTTTTATAAACAGTTATACTCTTGCAATTTTCACTAATATCTTGAATTGCTTGTCTATGTTGCTTTTCTTCTCTATTTTTAAAAATATCGTTTACATTAAATTTATCTTCTATTTTTTGTTTACTTATTTCTGCATCATGAATCAAATTTTTATATTTTATACGTTCTGAATCATTACACCACCAAGTAATATATATAAATCCTAAAAGTTCTCTTGTTTCTGCTCTTAAATTAAATCCATCTATTGGATATTCGTGATTAAATTTTGTCTGATAACTTTTATTTGATATTTCAACAAGAAACTTCATAAAGCTTTCTGGTATTTTTCTTATTGCTTCTTTTTCTGTATGATTTAGTATATCTAATACTTCTACTGCTGCTTCACTATATTCAATATTTGTCATTTTACTCACCTCTAACACTCTCTTTATCTTTTGTTAAAAATTCATTATACATTTGTCCAATATTTGTATATGATGTAACTCCTTCTTGTGCATATTTTTCTGTTTCTTTTATATTATGTAATTGTGAAGATAGCTCTTGTAGTTCACTTATTTTTTCCATTTTTCTTTCATCATTTCCAGCCCAATATATATCATAAATTGACAAATATTCTGGATCACAATATTTCCTAATAAATTCTCTACACGCTTCAACTTGACTTTCATTAGCAGTTAATAATGCCATTATATATGCATATCTTTCATTTATATTTTCAGGTAAGTCTGCTTCACTATACCCTTTTCCAATTCCCTGTACTACTTCCTCTGGTGTTAATGTTGGAAGATTATAATAATCAAAAAACTCCTCTGCCCATTCCAAACGTAATTTTGATTTTATTGATCTTTTAAGTATATCCTCAACATCTTTTCCTTCATATTTTCCTGATTCCAAATTTCTTTCAAAATTATTTAGCATATTTGAAATTGAAGACCAACCACGTGGATCATTAGTTCTTCCATTACATCCATTTTCATCTAAATTCTTTTCGCCTACATCAGGTTCTTCGTAAAAATACCCCATATCTTCGATATTTTCACTTTTTCCTTTACTTAAATAATTTGATAATATATATCCTAGTACCCCTGAATGAACTTTTTTTGGAATTGCATAATCTGTTATCCATTCTCCTACTTTTGGCATCATATCTACAATATGGTCAAATCTCTTTTCTAGTGGTTCTGCTAGATCTTCTGCTACATTTGAATATTTTTTTTGATTTCCTGTTGCTACAATTACAACATTATCTGGCAATTTTAGTCCATTACCTATTTCTACTATTCTATTTAATACTAATGTATATACTAAACATTGAACAGCTGGCTTAACATTTAAAAGCTCATCTAATAAAATCACAATCTTTTTATCACTTGTTTTAGATCGTTCATAAACTGTATCAGCTATTTTATATATATTCTGAATATTTTCCTCAATTAATTTTTTCTCTTCTTCAGTTGCTTCTTGCATAATAGCAGTTTTAGCAAAATTTGGTGGTATGTCCTGTCCTGTTTGTAAATTAGTTGAACCTACTACTTTTTCTGGAAACATGTTATTTGTTAATTTCATATAAATTAAATCTGGATATAATGATTTAATTCTTTCTGTTTTTCCTATTCCAGATGGTCCTCTAAGTAGTACTGATTCCCCTGATTCAATCCAATTATGTATTATTTCAGTATCAGTCATTTTAGTTCTATCAGCATAATTAGTTTTATCTGGATTTAATTTTTCTATTCTAGACTTCTTTTTATTCTTTTCTCCTGTTTTATCAGATTCTTTTTCTAAACTTCCAATACCCCTTACTTGTTCTAAATCTTTAGAGAAAATTTCATCCATAAATCTCTTTATTCTTACTTCTTCAAAATTCTCTGTTTTATAATCACTTTTCTCATTAAATTGAACACCTGCAAAAATTATTTTATCTGATAACATAATTTTTGCTTCTTCATCAATTAACCATTTTACTGGAGCAACTTCAACCCAAACATAATCTCCATTTTTATATTCCTGTCCATTAGAAAGAGTAACTTTATTCTCACATAAATTTGCTTTAACCCTTACATATCTTTTTCCATTATAGGTTAATCCCATATGCATTTGTTCTTCAAATGGTTTATCATATTCATTATACTTCCTTGAATCTGTTGTATAACCCTTTTCAGTTGCCCTTCTATATTCTTTTTCTAATTTTTTTTGCATTTCCTTTGAAGCAGCTTTTTGAGGATAATATCCATATTCTACTTCAAGAATACCATCACTAGCTCTTCTCCCACTCTCTCCGTTCGTGGGGATTAAACTAATTGATGAGAACGGTAAAGCTGGGCGAGCCCCAACATTACGTCAATCAACTTAATATCAATAGCCATTACCATTACAGATAACCACGC